>NZ_JAAHIE010000062.1:0-23528 GCF_010671945.1 Moorena sp. SIO4E2 | reverse complement strand
TATAGCCACTGCTGTTTTCAACTCTAACTCAACTAATTCAGGAGAGCAATTTTATGGCTTTTTACAAACTATTGGAAAGCAGTATTCAATATCTTTCTGAAGCGAATTTACTAATCAAAATGCGCTCCACTAAGTACTCTTGATCACCTTGTCTTAAATCTGAAACCAATGGCGAACTGTTACAGGCAATGTCCGCTGTGCTATTAACCTCACAAGAAGCTTAGGTCGTGAAAGGTAGTACAAGATAGGATGCTTATAAGACCAGAGTCTCTTTTGGAGAGCATCCCAGAGTTCAGTATCTTTGACCCCTTGTTGAGATAAATACTTTGATAGCCAGTTCAAGAAACTCAGATGTGCTGGATTCAGATGACCAGGAGTGTATTTTCCTGCTTGCTCTGCCATAGAACAGCAGTTATTAGGATGCTGTCTATACCAATCCCAACAGTCACTAGTGACAAATACAGGGGCTTTGAGATATACCTTGGCGAAAAAGGCTTGATCTTCGTACATTCCCTGGAAGCTTTCTTCAAACCCACCTGTACTATCAAATAGTGTTCGCCGAATCAGGACGCTACAAGTAGCGGGAGTTCTAGCTTGATTTTGCAGCAAGAGGGTGAGCAACCTGGGAGAGTCAAACAAAGTATTGTAGTCAGGAGCAATTTCTCGCATTGAGTCGCGATGAATATCCTGAGGCTTCTCGGTCCAGCTATACCAAAATTTAGTTAGACCACAAACTACATCTGCTTCTGGTTGTGAACTAAACATTTCTAGCTGCTTTTCCAGTTTCTGTGGTAACCAAATATCGTCAGCATCTAAGAAGGCAATGTAGTCCCCTTTGGCATTGTGGATGCCTAGATTGCGTGTGGCACTCATGCCGCGATTCTGGTGACCCTTGTGTTCTAGATAGCTTACCTTTTCCGGGTATTGTTGGGCATACCGTTGGGCAATTGCTGTGCTGTTGTCGGTGGAGCCATCGTCTACCAGCAGCAATTCCCAGTTGTTATAGGTCTGGGCAAATACGCTCTGAATGGCTTCTTCAATGAACTTCTCAGCATTTAAGAAGATCATAATACCAGAAACCAGTGGTTTGTGACTCATTTGATCTTACTTATATTCAAGTTTATTTACTTTCCGTTAATGGACAAGATTGATGACCTGAGTTCCAAAAATTTTTAAACCGTTTTCAATATACTGAATAGTCTTTGTTTGAGCTTCCACCCGAAATACCTCCTAGACTTGGACGACAAAGAATACACAGTGGGATTCATAGCTAGTAATAGTTCCTTGATGAATACGCACCAGACTTTGATATCTTTGATTTTATGTTCAGATAAGTACTGTCCTACCCAATTCAAATAAAATAGACGTGCAACATACTCTTTGCCGGTTTTTTCTGCAATAGAACAGCAGTTGTTCGGGTGCTGTCGATACTTGTACCAACAATTGGTAACTGGAAAAACCGGTGCATGGAGACAGATCTTGCTGCAAAAGACCTGATCTTCATAAAGACCTCGGAAGTTTTCCTCAAAACCACCAACATCTTCTACAATCTGACGTCGCAACAACATCCCCGATATGCTAATCCGGCGTTTTAATAAAAGACGAAACAGCCTTGGTGGATTGATCAGGGTATCGGTCGGCACACGAACCTTTTCCACGTGATCCCGTTCTTGGTCTTCAGGATTTCCAGTCCAGCTATACCACCATTGAATTGGTCCGTAGACCATGGCAGCGTCGGGATGAGCATTCAAGAGAACAACTTGCTCTGCCAAGGTATTTGGTAACCAAATGTCATCAGCATCTAAAAAAGCAATATATTCACCTTTGGCATGGCGGATACCCAGATTGCGGGTGGCACTCATGCCGCGATTTTGGTGACCCTCGTGTTCCAGATAGCGCACCTTTTCCGGATATTTCCGAGCATACTGCAAGGCTATTTCTGTACTACCATCAGTGGAACCATCATCGACCAGGAGTAGTTCCCAGTTGTCGTAAGTTTGAGCAAAAACACTCTCAATGGTTTCTTGAATAAATGGTTCAGGGTTTAAGAAAATGATGATAGTGGAAACTAGTGGTTTGTTACTCATAATTAAAGCCATCTTGACAACCAACGATCAAAGGTTTTCCCGTCCCAATCCTGAACCTCAACACGAGGCAACAGAAAAGAGTTGCTATGTTCCTGAACCCGGTCAACAACACTACAACAGGCGCAGGTAAATCCAGCTTCTTGGATAATGGAGATAGTGTCAGCAGTGTAATCCCCATGGGGATAGGAAAAACTGGTAACTGGATGCCCTAGGATTTCCTCAATATAGTGTTTGCTTTGTTCGATTTCATCCTGCTGCAAAGCTACTGGAAGTTTAGAAAGAAATGGGTGGGTTACTGTGTGAGCCCCGACTTCAATCAGTCCCCCTTCTTCGAGATCCAACAGTTCCTCACGAGACATAGAGCGATGGGTCGAGCGACCAATTGGTTCAGCATTAGCCCACACCCTGATTGCCTCTAGCACCTTTTCTCGCTTGTGGCTAGATAAAGGATATAGCAGTTCATAAAGGGAGCGATAGAGGGTATGGCGAAGGCTGGGATCTTCTATACCTGAAGCACTCCAATGGCGATAAAAGTGATAATCAGCCTGACTGTAATAGGCGGCTTCGCCTAATTCCCATGTGTAGGTACTGCCGTTGATATTTAACTGAAGTATTTCCGGTAATATACCAGGTTGTAGTAATAGTCTATCTAGTTCATCCCACCAGAATTCACGCCTATGGCCAATTCCTCCAGTTGTTACAAAAACTGTTGCGGGAATGTCATAGCGTTTCAACAATGGTTTAGCATTGTAAAAATTATCAGCATAGCCGTCGTCAAAAGTGATAACAACTGACCGCTTTATAGTCTGGTGATCGCGAATTGTTTGTGTCAATTGCTGTAGACTCAGAGGGTAGTGATGTTTTCGTAAAACCTCTAGATGTTCAGCAAAATGCTCTGGGGTTACACATAGAGACCAAGGGTCTGAATCTACTTCAGCCACACGGTGGTACATTAAGATCAGCACACCTGGCAAAATTTTATTTTTGAGCCGCCAGGCTGTCTGTTCCAATTTCCTACTGACCTTGCCTATGCTCATGGTTTCAGCTCCTTGACGACTCTAGCCGTAATTAAGACCTGGTAGTTAGGGTCGTGATAGTTGAGTTGTGCCTGGGGCAATTCCTCAGTTACCAAGCCGTGCAGAAATGCGATCGCACTCAATACATTGCCTTGGGCTTCAACTTGCACTGGGGTTTCTCCAAAGGCTTCTTTAAAAAGCCGCTGAGTTGAGAGAGTAGTGAAACTCCAGTATTGACCCCAGCGATTCATATCATCACAGCTGATTTGGGTGATGCCTGGAACCGTGGCCAGTAGGACACCGCTGGGTTTGAGAATGCGGTGGAGGGTTTTGAGGGCGGCTGGCACATCGTAGATGAATGGGAGGGTTTGAGTTAGGATAATGCAGTCGAAGGTGTCGGATGGTAGATGGTCAGCCTTGGTTAAATCTGCCACAATCGTGGCTTGGGGATTACCCTCTTCCACATGAAGCACGTCACTCTGGGTGACGCGATCGCCACCGAATTTGTGAGTGTAGAGAGGTTCCTTAATCTCTAGTACGTGTCCTTTAATATCCTGAGCATGACGGCCAAGAAAATGCTCAATATAATATCGGTCCATAGGTAAACCCCGGTCTAGACCGAAGTCAGAGCTGATCGGCTTGACTCGTCCGAGGCTACCAAGGTTTACCCATCCTACTGGTGGGCGACCGTGGCATATTTCTCGTAGCCAGCGGTATAGAGAAATAGGCCATCTGCCAAGCTCCCTTATAGTCATGATGTCACCTCCCCTTTCACTGCCCTGACTGTAATTAAGACTTGATACTCGCGGTCTCGGTAATCAAGTTCTTTCTGGCTCAACTCCTCCATGGCTAGTCCCTGCAAAAATGCGATCGCTGCCAGTACATTGCCATGGGCTTCAACTTGAACGTTTGTTTTCGGAAATAGTTCTTCAAATAGCAAGCCTGCTGATTGAGAGGTCAAGGCCCAACACCAGTCATCACCCCAATCGCATTTAACGATTTGGCTAATTCCCGGAAAAGTGACCAGCAAAACTCCACCAGGCTTAAGGATTCGGTGGAGTGTGCCTAAAGCTGTCCGCATGTCGTAGATTAGGTGTAGGGTTTGTGTCAGGATGACGCAGTCGAAAGCCTCTGACGGGATGTGATCAGCGTTGGTTAAGTCTCCCACAAAGGTGGCTTGGGGATTGCCTTCCACGACGTGCAGTACATCGCTTTTTGTGACCTGGTCTCCTCCGAAACGACAGGTGTAGGTGTTTTCTCCAATTTCTAATACTCGTCCTTGGATGTCCTTACTGCGGTGACCAAGGAAATTTTCTATGTAGTAGCGATCTATGGGGAGACCACGGTCATAGCCAAACTCCCGACTGATAGGTGTAACCCGCCGCAGGCTGCCAAAATTTACCGATCCTACTGGTAGACGACCATGGAATATATCGTATAACCAACGGTATGTAGCGGCAGGCAATGTTAGCTTTGCTATTGGTTGCAATTGTGCTTTCAACTGTTTTTTCATAGGTTTTAAAGAATATCGAATACGATTTGTCAAATACTGCAAGGTTGGATGATTATATCCCCATAGCTCCTTTTGTAGAGCAGACCAAAGTTGAGGGTTTTTGAGGCTTCCTTTAGACAGATATTCCTTTAACCAATTCAAGAAAGTCTTACGAGCCGTATATTCTTTTTTTGTGTCTTGGGAGGTATAACAAATAGAATGTTTATGCTGACGATACTTTTCCCAACATCCACTTTCCACAAACACAGGGGTTTTCAGGAATATTTTGGATAAAAAGACCTGATCTTCATAAAGACCTCGGAATGTCTCTTCAAAGCCACCAACCTCTTCGACAATCTGCCGTTTTACCAGAAAGCTACAGATACAGGGGGCAGCGCCTCCACCTTGTATCAAGAATTTAAGTAGGGTTGGTGGCTGAATCAGAGTATTGAGTTGAACTCCCAGTTCTGGCATGTAGTCCCGCTGACTGTCTTCAGAATGGCCAGTCCAGCTGTGCCAATACAAAGTATTTCCATAAACCATAGCAGCCTCTGGATGAGACTCCAAAATTCCTATCTGTTTTTGCAGTTTCTGGGGTAGCCAGATATCATCAGCATCAAGGAAAGCAATGTACTTACCTTTAGCATTACGAATACCCAAATTACGGGAGGCACTCATGCCGCGATTTTCGTGATATTGGTGTTCTAGATAACGTATCTGGTCAGGATATTTTTCCACATACCGTTGGGCAATGGCAGTGCTGTTATCGGTGGATCCGTCGTCTACCAGCAGCAGTTCCCAATGGTCATAGGTTTGCGCAAGTACACTTTCTATGGCTTCTTCAATGAACTTTTCAGCGTTTAAGAAGATCGTAATTCCAGAAACTAATGGTTTGCTATTCATCTCATTAATTTATAAAATATTTATCGATTAATATAATATTTTTTACTAAAAAAACTCATTAATTCAGGACAGATCTTATTCTTATCCATCTTAGTTTTATCCCAATCAAGTCAATGTCCCATTAATGATCTATAGCGGTTTTCACTTTGCTGAGGTACAGAGTACCTGGTTTTAGGGAACAGCGGATATGGGAACAGGGAACAGATAAGATGGAAGAGGGAATAGGAAACAGTGAACAGGGAAAAAAACTTGTGTACCTCATTAGGCTAGAAACCGCTATAGGAAATAGAGAGCTGACTTAGTTTTATCAAATGTGGACATGGCGATTTTGCAAGCGATAGAGTTCAGCAAAGAATCCATTGAGCTTCAATAAATCCTGAAACTTCCCATGTTCGATGACTTGTCCCTGCTTCAACACCAAGATCTGATCAGCTTGTTCAATGGTGGATAGGCGATGGGCAATAACAATCACCGTTCGATTTTGACTAAGATTATTTAGCGCCTCTTGGATTAAGTTCTCGGAAACACTATCGAGAGCATTAGTTGCCTCATCGAGAATCAGAATTTCTGGGTCGCGGACGATAGCACGAGCCAAGGCGATACGCTGTCGCTGACCTCCTGAGAGTCGAATTCCTCGGTCTCCTACCTTGGTATCATAACCTTCAGGTAATTCACTGATAAATTCATGGGCATGGGCAAGTTTGGCTGCTGTTCTAATTTCGTCTTCTGTAGCATCCAACCGACCATAGGCAATGTTTTCCCGTACTGTTGTACTAAACATATGAATCTCCTGACTAACCAGGGCAATTCGGCTGCGCCAGTCAGCTAGATTCAGCTGTTGCAAGGGATAACCATCTATATAAATCTCTCCCTCTGTAGGGTCATAAAAACGGTAAATTAAGCCAATAATTGTCGATTTACCCGCACCTGAAGAACCTACTAAGGCAATGGTTTTACCTTGTGGGATAGCAATTGAAATATTCTTAAGTGCAGGTTTTTCCGAGGGGTTGTAGTGAAAGGTAACAGATTGAAAAGAGATTTCTTGTCTGAGACCTTTAAAAGGAGTGTTACCAGAGTGAATATAAGGTTTATCAGAGGGATCCAAAAGATACATGACGTCCTCTACAGCACTTGTCAACGCAGCAAGTTCCACACGGGCACTATCTAACTGCTTCACGTGGGGTTGTAGACGATAGAGCATAAATAGAAACGTTAGTAAGCTCGGTAGGGTAGCTTGGTTCTGAAGCAGTGCAATAACTAGAATGCATAGAAGTAGAATTGTAGAGAGGACTTCAGAAAGGGGATTCACAACTTTAGCGAAAAGCTGAATCTTTAGCAAAGTATTACTTAAGTGCTTTGATGCCAGATCAAAACGCTTCTGCTCATAGGATTCATGGCCAAAAGCCCGAATCACCTTCATTCCAGAAAACCCTTCCAACATCAGGCAAGCAAGGGCAGAATTAGCCTGTAAAACTTGTTTACCTCTGTCATTTACCGAGCGTGTCACAAACTTTATACTCAGGGAAATGAGTACCAATCCAGCAGCAACTAAAAGGGTGAGTTGCCACGATATTAACAGTAACAGAATTACAAATACAGAAATGCTGCAAACATTAATTATCAGGTTAAAAAAGTGCGATAGAGCCTCACAACTCCGCCAGGTTTGATCACTAAGTGTGTCAAGTAACTTTCCCGATTGATTCCTTTCTAAAAAAGAATAGCTGACTTTCAGAAGCTGGTTAAAAACACTGGAACGCAACCGATGGTTAATCCTGAGGTAAAGCCAAGACACTAAACTACTATTTATATAAACAATGGAGTTCTTTATAAAAAGTATTATGAAGATAGAAAAAGCAATAAAAAAAATCCGAGCTTGGCTTGGAAAATTAATAACGAGTTGCTCAATATTATTTAAAATCAAGCTATTTTGGAAGGCTTGAGATCCTAGATTGCCAGAACTTTCCAGAAGAGGAATAAATAAACTAATACTAAATCCTTCTGCCAAAGAAGAGAATACGCCTAAGGTAATAATTAATGGAAAAACCCAAGGATAAAATTTAAGCAATGGCGATAATATTCTGATTTGATTCATGCTTTATTGTTAATCCTAAGCGCTGTGCGCAGGGAATAGGGAATAGAGAATAGGGAATAGGGAACAGGGAATAATTTAGCGTGTTATTGTCTTATCAAGGTTTTAGCAATTCGTCTTCGATTACAGAAAAGATTAAGTTGAAATACCCAACGCTAGTTGACGCAGGGCTTGGGTAAGCGATCGCACGCCGTCGTAGCCATGAGGTCCAAACCAGCGGATTAACATAATTGCTAAACTCAGGCGGATATAGCTCTGTGAATAGCGCATTTGTGGATAGTGCAAAAAAGCTTGTCTACGGAAATGCATTGCTTCTTTGTAGTTTCCCTGATCTACTGAATTCCAAGCCTGGTAGAGATTTAAGTAGCTATAACTCCGGTTACGCAAGTACAACAAATCAGAGGGAACAGATTGGAAATTTTTTTCTATGGCCTGACGTGAATCCTGGATCATTTTCTCACGCCTTTTAGACATGCTACTGGCATGCTGTCGCCAAAGAGTTAAGGGTTCTTTGACCACCGCAAATAGATAGTGAGCTGCAATCCGAATCCACATATCTCGATCAGCAGCGCTGGATAAGTTGGGGTCGAACATTCCGACAGTGTCAAAGCAACTCCGACGAACCATAGCTGAGCTGCCATTGCCAATCATGTTAACCACCAGAATTTGCTCCCAGACATTTCCTTGTTGATGGAAAGCTATAATGCTGTTTGTGGGTTTACCTTGTTGATCAACTAGAGCGGTCCAGGTATAGACTAGACCTGCCTCTGGATATTCTTCTAAACAGCTTACCTGTTTTTCAAGTTTAGTTGGCTTCCATAAATCATCTGCATCTAAGAAGGCTATATATTTTCCTTGAGCCTGGGCGATGCCTGTATTTCGTGCTACAGACACCCCCTGATTTTCCTGGGAAATCAGTTTGACTCGGGGGTCTGCTATTTGAGATGCCCATTCAACAATGTGGTCTGAACTACCATCGTTGATAATCAGTAACTCAAAGTCAGCAAGGGTTTGCGCTAAAACACTCTCCACTGTTTTCGGGAGGTATTCCATCCCATTATATGCTGGAATAACAACAGTAACTTTTGGCATAGTCAAGTTCATTAATCAAGTTATTTAATCAAACTATTTTGGTAAAAATAATATTAAATCGAAACAATAATACGACAAATTATTTGTGGTGAAATGCAACCGTTTACCAGTAATTTAGGCTCAGAATATTTTGAAAAAAGTAGCAAATAGTTAACTATTTAATCTAGTCTTTCCTTGACTGACTAATCATTTGCATAATTAAATCACGATAGCGTAGAGCAACCATGTCCCAGCTAAAACGCATGGCATTCTGTCTAGCCTTAGTTTTCCAATCTTTGCTCAAAGCCTGTGCGATCGCTCCAGCATAAACATCTGGATTGGTGACATCACAAACAATACCAGCATCGCCAATCATATAGCGACGAATCTCATCATCAGTAGTAACAACTCCTAAGCCGCTAGACATTGCTTGCAGGTAAGCATTGGCAAATGGTTCATCGATAGAAGGGAGGGTAAATAGATTCCCATACCGATAAACCTCAGGCATTTGATTGAAGGGAAAGGTCTGTATGGCAAAGCGATTTGCTCCCAGCAATTGCTCACCCAGAGTTTGAAAATATTCACGGTCTGGTCCATTGCCACAAATCAGAAGACTCCCATAGGGAAGCTTTGCGATCGCTCGAATTGCCAGTTCAACCCGTTTGTGATCGTTACGGTTTAAAGAAGCAACACACAAGACAATTGGCTTGTTCAAACCTAGGTCGATCTGATTTCCCTCTGGCTTGAATCGATCCATATTTACGCCGTTGGGAATGATTGTGACAGGCTGATTAGGACGCTGTTTATCAACAAAGTCAGCCATGGTCTCAGAGAAAACTACCAGATGATTGGGACAAAATCGCAGGCTTCGCGCCAGTGATTGTCCACCGCCAGTCAAACCAGTGTGTGCTTTAAACAGAATGGGTGTGCCAATCAGTGCTCTTACAAAAGCTGCCATGGCCAAACCGCCATAGTCATTGCAAGGAAAGATTAAGTCGGCTGGCTTCCTTAGCAGTCGCATTGCACAGGGAATAAAACTACTCAAGTGTTCAATGACCATATCAGGGTGAGTAGAGACGCTCCTGAACACTGAGTTAACCAGAGGATTACGTAAGATCTGACGAGCTTTTGTACGAGGGATGCCACCAGCAGGATAGTAAAAAGGACTACAGGGAGCCCCTGCTAACAATTCCACCTCGAAATACGGGCTTAGATGGTGAGTAAGCTCGATCGCAAAGTTTTCGGTGCCACCACTCCAGTTGACTCCTGCACTGGGATGGACTATGGCAACTTTGTAGGAGCGTTTAGTTTTCGTGGGCATTTGAGGCTCTAAAGGAGACCCAAATCGCTTTGGAGGCATAGTTTCCATAAAGTAAGGATAAAAACAGTTGATGTGGTCAAAATCAACCTCTTTAAAATTGGATAGTTTATTTAATTCTTCACTAGGAGTGGTCTCAACCTTGAAATAATGGGCTTTTCAATATAAAAATATACAATACACCCTACTGCTACAGCTATAACTGCATTAAAAATAGCAAATATACTTAAGGTTATTGAATTGGCAAGGAATATCTTTAGTCCAAGATTATTTACTAATATTTTCGTTGAATTATTCATGACAAAACCGTGTATTAAATAAATAGAATAAGATGCGTCTCCTAAAATCATAAGAAGGGGATTAACGTCAATATTTTTGCTTAATTCTAGAGATACTGAGCCAATTATAAGTATTGTTGAAGGTATACCGAAGGCAATAACATCTGAAACGCTCACAAGACCGTAATTGGTATTGATGGCAGATATAGTATATAAGAAACACCCTAAACAAATCAAGTATAAACCATGATTAATTTTATGTCTAGATAAAATATAAGCAGCTAAGCAGCCCAGAATAAATTCCAAATTAAGTTCATTAAAAACAAGCTGGATAGTAGCCTGATCTTCAGGAAAGCTTATGAAGCCAAAAAATGTTAATAATGTTGCTAATATCCAAACGGTAATTGATGGCACCAATAGTTTGGGTTTAACCCATATCAAAAAACTAAATAAAATATAAAAAAATACTTCAAAAGTTAATGTCCAACTAACTCCAATAAAACTTGAAGAAAGTATTTCCCTGTCTTGAGGAAAAAGAATAAAGGCTTTTATTATTTCACCAAAACTACCTTGATGCGTACTCGAATAATCAAACATAAATGATGCTATTAATTTGCCTGTTAATACTACCCAGTAAATTGGGTATATCCTAACAAGTCTTTTCAGAACAAAAGATTTAAGCCTGGAAGGGTTTTGAATATCTTTTTTATGAATATAAAAGATAATAAATCCACTCAAAACGAAAAAAAAATCTACTCCAGAACCCCCAAAAGCAAATATATCAAATAAAAAATCTCGATTTAGATTTTGATTAAATATGAGATCGCCATGAACAAGTACTACGAGTAATGCAGCTATTCCACGAAAAACTTGTATAAGCTTTAATTGTTTAGATTTTGACATTATAAAATTTTCCCTGAATTATTACTGGTTATCAATTGTGAATATGGTAAGTATTTTGATAGGCTATTATAGGATATTTGAAATATATAAATTAACGCTATATATAGCACTAAGCCTTCAAGTTATGACATTCATAAACTCCGAAACTTAATCATAGCTTACTTCTGACTTGCGCGTAGCGCTATATAACCTTAGTGGAGCTTCAACCTCTACCGGAGCAATATTTCAGATTAATCTTTAAGTTATATAGTTTTTATTTAAAGACATATCTAATAGCCCAAATAGTGAAAATAGGCGTCAGCAATTGACAAATGAGTACTGCACGAGCCACCCAAACAATTCCCCAGTTAACAGCTAGGAGTAAGCAACTAGAAAAGATTACAGTATAAATCAAATTCCAATAAAGATTTAGCTTAGTTTTACCGACAGCATTGAGGAGCTCAGTTGTAGTATTAGTAAGAGCAAGGGGCAGAGCCGAAAGACAAATAAGTATCAAAATTGGAATTGCCACTACCCACTTCTGTCCAAAAACAATTGGTACGTAGAGGGGAGCTAGACTTGCCTGGAGCAGAATGAGGGGCAATACAATGATAGCAGTGGTTTTCAGACTACTAAAATACCGATTCTTAAGTTGGGTTAAATTTTCTCTGACTGCACAAAGATAAGGAAATACAGAGGAAGTAAATAATTTGATGACATTTTGGCTAATTCCCAAGCCAGCATTGAAGGCAAAGAAATATAGTCCCAGTGCCTCAACACCTAGAAAGCCACCAACGAGTAAGTAGTCGAGATTTGACCTAAGCTTTTCGAGTAACTCAACCCCAAGAATTTTGCAGCTGAAACTAAGGACTGACTGCCAATTATGAAGCTTTAAGGATGTAGGTGCTCGCCAAGGATGATGTCGGTAATTAATCAAAATATGCACCGGAGTCGATAAAACCATTGCCCAAACTGCAGCCCATACTCCCATGCCTAATATAGCTAATATTACAGTTATGATATTGCCGATTATCGCCTGGCAGGCATTAGCAAAAGCTGTAACTTTTAGTCGATTATCTCGCCTAATCATTGCAGATTGAACTATAAACAATGGCATCATTAGGTAGATCAATGCGATAGTGATTATGGGCAAAATTATTTGGTTATTGCCATAAAATTTAGCAATGGGAAAGGCAGCAATACATTGGATAACAAACATCAAACCACCAAAAATCCAATTAAGCCAGTAGGATGTATTGCATACAGCTTCTAGCTCTTGTTCACTAGCCTGAATAATTTTGGATTCTGTACCAGCTCTGAGGATTAGAACATTGCCAAATTCAAAGGTGGTATAAATAGCAGATACCAGTCCGTAATCTTGAGGAGTAAACATACGAGCTAAAGTAACTGTTGTAGCTAGACGGGAGAGACGATTGACTAGCTCTGCTATTCCCATCCAACCAGCATTGCGAATAAATTCGCCCGATGATAGTTGCTTGAACTTATTAATTAGCATTGGGTGGTCTGTACTGTAAGTTTTATCTAGTCAAGGATAGTTTTATTCAAGATGGCAAAATTGACTTACTGGTCTAATCACTTCTTTGACCAAATATATCCAACTCCCTCTCAGGTAATTTAGAGCATCAAAGTAGCAGCCAAATCGGTCAGATCAGCTTACTTGAGCCTGGGATATGGCGCGGCAATACTCACTAAATATTTTCCATCTTGGAAACATAATCTTTTCTTGGTTTGCCGGGTACCACCATTGAGGGTACTCATAGTCATCATTCTCACCATTCTTGCTGTACACCTGCACTGATTGTTTCGGATGTCTGCTGTAAAACAACAGGTATTCAGGAATGTCATAGAACCGTCCCAACAGAGCTAGTATTGCTAGTAAAACTTCATCGGCATGACCGTAGTTGCCTAAAGACAAAGTCTTCTTTAGGAGACTGCTATGAATTAATCTGAAAACTGGGTAGCACCGACTCATATTGCAAACTAAACTACGGAAACGCACCCGTGGTTGGTGTGAGTCAGCATGGAACTTACCATCGCCTAAGATGGAAATCAATAGGCGTCTAACCGTACTAGCTAGTTTTTTAGTCACTGTTTGAGTCTGCGGTTTTAGCTAAGGTTGGAGCTAAAGGTTCTCTAAGTTGACCACCTCCCCCGACAGTGTCTGGTCCATTGTTAGTAACAATATGTAAGGCTTGAACAAGCTTCATAAAGTCTTGGTAAAAGGGATTATTAGTGGGCGCTCTAGCCGTTAAACCGTAACCGTAGGTGGCTTTAAATTCTTCTTCAACCCCCTGTTCTGCTGCTAAAGCATAAGCGTCTCTACCTGTGACATCTACTTGATAAGCACCGTAGTCTTGGAGAGCATGAAACAGCTTTTTCCCTGCTGGGGTAGTTAGACCTAGGCTCTTTTCACTTACCTCCGGCGGAATTGCTAACAGAGAACCCATTACCAGTTGAGGGTCTTCACCTTTATATATCTTTGGAGCAGCTGAATCTGCCCTATCTGCAGGCCAACGGTATCCTGGTGTAGAACTTTGGGGATTGTAATAGATATATTTTTCCCAAAGCTCTAGTTTTAAAACATGACGAATCGGTTCGCTACCAATTAATTCTCCCTTGCGTATTGCTCCTCCTAAAGAGGACAATCCAGAACCAAGATGACCTCCGGCAATACCTTGACTGTATAGATCCAAATCTTTTTTCGGCCAGTGATAGCCATATACCGGACCACCGTTTTGACAGCGAGCCATTGGTTCTAGCTGGATGATAGTACGACCGTCAGGCTGTAGCAAGGCGGCAGCATTATTGGGAGTGGAATACCTAACGAGAGTGTTAATGGCATCAGGAACAATTAAATCATCAGGAATGGGGATAGATAAGTTTTCATAGGTTGTAGTTCCGCTACAACGCTTAGTCCAACTATCAGGGTCATACAACGGTCGCAGTGGACTACTAGCAGGAATAATAAATAAAAGATCGACATCTATAGTGGAGCGAGCCGATCGCGGCAAATTAGCTGGTTTATACTCAGCATTACTGCCGATGGGCATGTTCCAGATTGAGTCCTGAGAAAAAGGCCATAACCAGGGGTCACGAGTGGTAGGAGTGTTGGCATTAGCGGCAGAAGTAGTGGTATTAGCAGTAATAGATTGCTTCGGTTTAAAATAGTTAGCTAAACCGATACTGATAGTTATCGTTACCAGCACCAGAACTATTACTACATACCATCTGAATTTCCGACTGAATTTCCTAGATTTGAATAGCATAATCAGGAGCAGGAGAAAGGGGAGATGGGTAGCTATCGAGCAACACTTGATAGACGCCGACGCAGACTGTAATCTACCTCTAGCAATCTGCTGTAGCTCTGAGATCGGAAGAACTGCCTCAGTGCGATCGCAAAACTCAAACGGATAAAGTCTAGAGAGAAGCGCAGCTTAGGATAGTGTAGAAGGGCTTGCTGACGATAATGATTTGTCTGTCGGTAATCACTATTAACCTTCTGCAGAGATTTCCAAGCTAAGTTGAGCTTGGCATAACCATAGCTATGGCTCTAGATATTATGCTTAAAAATTAGCGATACTTTAGTTATTTAATACTGATACTATTTTTTATAAATTAACTTTTTTTTTACAAAGTTTACGAATAACTCTTGCCGGGTTTCCTACAACTACAGAACTCTCAGGAACATCCTTTACAACTACAGAACCAGCACCAATTACAGCATTATCTCCAATGGTAATCGCACCAATAATCACCACATTGGAGCCGATATCTACATTATTGCCAATTTTTGGGCAACCGCTATAGGAACCATCTGGTAATTGTTTATTTCCAATAGTGGTTGAGTGTCTTAAGGTACAATTTGCGCCAATAACAGTTTCATGATTTACCACCAAACCTATGCCATGCAAAAGCTTAGTATTAGCTCCAATCTGAGTATCCCAAGGCAATTCAATTCCTAATATACATTCTACTAATACTTGGTAAAGTAAACGATAAAAAATCGATAAAAATGAAAAAGGTGCAGGTAATTTACCAAGCAAATGTGTTGAACGAAACATCAATAAAATGAACCGAGCCTTCAAGTTAGACTCATAGTAATTAACTTGCCAATCTTGTAGTAAATAATTACTGATATTATTCATTATTTTTGGCATTATAAAATAATATTTAAATCCTAGTATATTTCACTAATTTATAAAATTAAAACTTTGAAATGCACCCAAATACTATTGCATAGCTACAAAAAAAATAACCAGTATCCATCAGGAAAACTATTGGATATTAACTAACTTCATACTTCAAACTTCCGCGTAGCGAAGCTAGTTAGAAAGAACTGGCTTGTGTTCCTCTGTAGAGAGTTATTAGTTCTGTGTCGTCAAGAATTTTTTCACTCTTTTTGCCCATAAAGTAAAAACCTGATGCCGAATCAAATGTCCCCGATTTATCAATTAGATAGTAGTCGAAATATTTCAACCAAAAAGATGTCAGTCTGGCAATAACCTTAATCAAACTTCTTGCCATAGGTGTCTTAACAAAACTTAAAAGAAAGTATTGATATGACCAGGCTAATGCCATTCCTGGTCCACAGACAGCACCACTACAAATTTCTTCAAATTTGCGGAATAAACGACGATGTCCTAAGTGAGTGAAGCGAGTAAAATCATATCTTCCTAGGTGTACTTGTTGCATAAACGGAGTTTCTGAATAAACTAAACCATCTTTTTTGAGCACTCGATGAATTTCTTCAACACAACGGGATGGATCTACAACATGTTCAAGGACAGCTTGGATTATGACTCCATCAAATGAATTGTCTTTAAAAGGAATATTGTGGGAGTCAAAAATTACTGCTATACGGGAATCATAAGCAACATCACTTTCGATAATTTCAATGGCAGGTACTGATAACAGCTCTTCCATACCTTGACCAATCACACTACCTCCAATTATCAGTACTTTAGGACTATCAGTCTGCTTGAGCACAAGTTCTGTGAATTTTTTGTAATTCCTCTTACCTTTCAAATTCAGGATAATGCTAGGAATCAAATTGATGGCAATTCTTTCTAATTTTGGTTTTGGGTTAAGATCAGCATTTTCGGGATTTAGAAAGTTTTTAATCTTAAATATACTAGATGATTCATTGATCAAAATTGGTTTATCCTGAACAACAGGATAATTTTTTTGGCATTGATAATTTGTACATCTCAACTGATTTTTTATTGATTCTAAACTAGACAAGCAACAGGGACAGCAAAGCAAGTCTTGAGTACTTGATGATAAGTTAATTTCAGCATTATTTATGATGTTTTGATTAGTCATGGTGTTGTATTGCTATTGGTTAAAGTCTCAACTATTTCGTGAGTGAAATAATTCGCGTCACTCCTATAAAAGCTAGAGTTACCCTGATCAAAAAGGTGTAAGCCGTGCAGGAGGACTAACCGGTGTGTGATTTTCTGAAGGCGGCAGATCATCCCAATTCCAACCCACCACTGCCAACAAGGTATACCAGTAGAAAAAGAGAGTGGTATGACTCCAGATATTTTCGGTAATCATCCCCACAGGTACAGCCAGAAGAACCGCCAACATGGCTAAACACAGATTTCGTTGTCCACTGCCAGGAGATGCCTGTCGAAATAATTGAACAAGACGCCCAACCTGAACTCCGAGGAAGACCAACCAAGTTACCAGTCCTAGGATTCCTCCTTCTACCAGGGCTCGAATGTAATCATTGTGGGGATACAGCCCATTGGTACTAACATCAGCACTAATTCCGAGACCGTAACCGAGGATAGGAAAATGTTGCCATTGCTGTAGTAGGTAATGCCACTGAGCAATTCGCCAGTTGAAACTGTTGTGGTCTCCCTTGGAGAGGAGGATGGCACGCCAAATATCGATGTCTGGATTGCCTAAGGGTGTTTCAGTGATTGAGCCGAGACGTTCTTGACCAAACTCCGTACTACCAAACAAAACTATAATTCCGACAAATAGGACTATGCCACCGATTAGGTTCACTATGCTCAATCTAGGGGCGATTAAAACCACAATAAAGGTACCAAGCATCATCAAACCAAATAGAGCCTTAGTACTCACATACACAAGGCTAAGTAAACCCAGCAATAGCATCCAGATCCAGCGTGGCTTTGACTGGGTTAGCCTCCAATAGGTCAGACCCATGAACAGCAATAACCAGGTTACAAAGCCATTAGGGTGACCAATAGTCCCTTTGATTCGAGATACTTCATCTAGTGTTTCGGAATAACCTCCATCAGCAGCAAACATGGGAGGTAAAACCGAAGGTACAAACATCTGGAGCAACGCTACTGTAACTGGTAAGAGCAGAGCCCAAAACAGCCCATAGACAACTTGCTTAGGTGGAAGCCTGTCCTTGAGTTGCATTACCAGCAAGTAGACCATCAGCCAAGAAAATAGACGTATCCACTCACGGATGCTTTCTAGCAAAAACGAAGCATCTAGCCCCAGCCCTCCCAGAGGCAAAAGTATCACCCACAAGCCTTGTAGCATCACCCAACCAGCAAAGAACCACCAAAACTTATCAGTGCGTACAGTTTGCCCCCTCAGTAACATCACTGTCACATAAAGCAAAGTCAAGCCGTCGAGTCCGATAGCAAAAGCTGCTGGTACCTGTTGATCAGAAAACGGATCGAGACAGCTACGCAAGATCAATAGTCCCAGTACCGCTTGCTCAAACCGGGCAAAGAAGTAGACCACCACCGCTACTGCAACCAACCCTAAACCAAGCAAAATCGGCTGAGTACCTGCGAGTAAGCCAACAGCTAGACCAATCGGCACACCTGCCAGTCCTAGCCAAAAGGTCAGAGCAGAGGAACGATGCCAGGGGTTATGAATCTGCATGATCAACCCCCTTGGATACAACAGCACAATTGTTACTGGCTTCCTTGCCATGGGTCTGCCTGAATTCGGCTTGAGGCTGGTAACTATCGAAGGAATCGAAATAGTACTGTTGAGTCCGATCGCTTATGCCATTGGCAACAAACCCCAGTATGGGAGTGCTACTATCTTTCAATTCCGATACTGTCTGTAGTAGGATATCTTTCTGGGTAAAGTTGGGACGTGTGACTATCACCAACCCATCACTATACCGACTCAAGATATGGGCATCAGCAAAACTACTAACTGGTGGCGTGTCTACAATCACTAGGTCATAATGATCTGCGGCTGCTGCCAAAATAGACTTGATCATCTGTGACTGTAGGAAGGTAGCCGAACCAGAGGGCTGGTCACTACAGGTCAAAATCGAAAGGTTTGCGATGGCTGTGGGTTGCACCGCCGACCGCCAGGTTTGATTGCTGTCAATTACATCTGTAACCTTTGGCTTAGGGGGTAAGCCAAACAAATTGTGCTGCATTGGGTGACGCCAGTCGGCATCAATAATCAATGTCCGCCGGGAAAATCTTACTGAAACCGCACCCAAGTGGGAAGCTACCACTGACTTACCTTCTCCGGAAACAGCACTGCTGACCACAATCAGCTGTAACCTCTTCTGAGCACGCAACTCCATGGTTGTCAGGAGCAGGCGGTAAGGCTCCATTAACCTCATATCTTCCAAGAATCGGTTCGGTTGCTCAAGACTGAGTGCCTGAGCAGGTATCTTCGGTAATACCCCCAGCCTAGGCAGCTTCAGGAGTGCCTCCGCTTCCGAGGCATCGTGTAGGGTATTATCCATTACCTCCAGCAGCAGCACCATACCGACAGCTAGGGCAATTCCAGCAGCAGTAGCTATCACCAGCACCACTTTTGGATTGGGTTCCTGGGGTGATGAAGGAAGTTTTGCCCGCTCAATAATTTGAATATTGCTAACTAGTTGGGCTTCTGCAATCCGTGCTTCTTCCAGTTTGTTTTGGAGGAGTTTAAGAGAGGCAATTGCTTCTTCTTGTCGGCGAACTAAGCTAGCAAAGGGTTGCCGTAGAACTGGTATTTGACCAAGACGATTCTGGAGTTTAATGCGCTCAGTCTGCACCAGGTAGAGCTTTTGTTCCAGTGCCGACCGTTCTGTTTGAGCTAAAATAAATCTAGAGGTAAAGTCCTGGCTCAACTGATCAGAGGCCACATCACCAGGGGCAATAATTTGATTATTGGACTGATTAGTCGGTAACAGACGAGAAAGTTTTTGATTGTAGAGGGTAAGGAGTTCATACCGCTCCTGAACCAGTGATATCATCGCTGGATTTTGATCAGTTAGACGCGATCGCATTTTGGCTAACTCCCGATCCAACTCTACTAGCTGAGCTCGTAAGGCTTGGAGTTCTTGATCTTGACCAATGCGTCCAGCGATGTAAGCATTCTGAGTATTATTCAGACTGGTTATGGTCTGGAGTTCTTGGCTACGGGTTTTAGCATCTTGGAGTTGAATAGACACAGCACGTTCTTGGTCTTCTAAAGTAGCTAAACTCCTGACTAAGAGTTGTGTTTGTTCCTCCGGAGAAACTAAACCAGTGGTCTGTTTAAATTTGTTTAACGCTGCTTCTGCTGCTGCTACCTCCAAACGCCGTAATGGTACTTCTTTCTCCAAAAATTCCCGCACAGCTCTAGCTTCTGAACGAATCCCTTCAGCACTTTCAGTAACCATTGCGTTGGCGACAGCATTGAGCACCGTGGTTACCAATTCTGGATTTTGACCCTGATAGCTCAGCTCAAGAATATTGGTAGCAGGCACAATTTTTACCTTTAAATCCTCACGGAGTGTGTCTATGGTCAGTCCTTCTTGTGAACTGCCGAGTAGAGCAATCTCGTCAAGTGCTCCCTGAAGAAGCCGTTCTGACCCCACTAGTTCTGCTTGAGTTGCGATTGGGTCAGCTCCACCGGGTGTATTAGCAGGGACTTGGCTGAGGTTGTCACCCAACTCAGATACACTCACCTTTTTATTGTCCAGCATCAGCCGTGCTTTCACTTGGTACACTGGTGGGGTAACAACCAAATAGGCAATCGCTCCACCAATTACGGATGTAAAGGTAACAAGGGCTGGCAAAAGCCGCCGCTTTAAGGCTAATGGTAGTGATGAAAGGCTTGTGTCCATAACGTTGACGAAACTCTGTGGTTTTACTGGTTCTTGAAAAAGGGGAGCGTGACACTGAATTTGGGATCAGACGACGCACAGAGTTTTTGATACAGTCTCAAGTTATCAGCAGTAATTTTGTCCCAGTTATAGTAAGTGGCTACATGGTCTTGTGCCTTCTTGGCCATGTCCGCTAACTCTTGAGGTTGGCGGATCGCCCTCTCTAGAGCTTGGACACAAGAGTCTACGTTTCCTGCTTGGAACAGTAGACCTCGTTGTTCACCAATCAATTGCTGATGGGGAGGGATATCACTAGCGAGCACTGGAATCCCTTCCTGCATTGCCTCTAGCATCACCAGCGGTAATCCTTCTAAATCCGAAGGCAGAACAAACAACCCTGCGCCCCGAACAATCTCGGCTAAGCGACTTCCATAGAGTTCACCAACGAATAACACGTCTTGATTTGTGCCTGCCAAGTCATGTAGGTTGGCGATGTAGTTATGAGTGTCACTATCACCACCAGCAATCACCAGTTTCCAACCGTTAGATTTGAGCCGTTGGAAAGCTTTGATGAGTAGATCAGGTCGTTTTTCGGGTACAAGCCTGCCCAAGAACAGAATGTAACGCCCCGGGTTTAGACCTAGGAATGTACCATAGGAAAATTTGGGGTCTGACTCTGGGTAAATCCCTGGAGCATTGGGAATATTGACTGTATTCTTGCTATAGGTGTTGAGAAAGTAATTTTGGAGTGCTTGTGACACTACCACTAACTCATGGGCAGAGTACACCGCGTTCCTCTCCCCCAAACGAATTAACCCACTCGACCATTTCCCCCACTTGGCTCGTTGCCAGTCCAATCCCTGACAGGTAACCACAATTTTTGCAGAAGAGGCAATTCTGGAGAGCCAGGAGAACACAGCTGGACCTAGGGCATGGAAATGAATGATGTCGTAGCGTTTGCCACTGGAGATAATCGCTGCCAGGGCAGCATTAGCCAAAGCATCTATTCCTCTGAATTGTATCGAGGGTAGAGAGATTACTCGAACACCTTTGTAGTCAGAGGATGAAAAACCGGTAGACTCGGTGTAGGACGACCGTGCAAATAGATCTACCGAATGACCCTGGGCAACGATTCTGGGATAGAGTTCTGTGCAGTAACGTTCAATGCCACCTTGCTTAACAGGTACTCCTTTGGCTCCAATTACAGCAATTTTCATGAGTTCTAGTTTTCTCTTTTACAATACTCTTCGGCAGACTAATGAAGTGGTGATGACACCCTGAGTATGTAAGGTAAGCATTCAGCCATCAGCCGTCAGCCGTCAGCTTATTTTATTCAAAAGCTGTTCGGTGTAGCGTGCGCTATGGGCATAAACTGTTCAGTGTAGCGTGGCCACAGGCCTTTGGCTGATACGCGACACGCTGATAGCTAATAGCTGATAGCTGATAGCACCTCAAGTAGCACCATCTGTAGCGCATATGCTTACTATGTAAGTTTGACTGCTCTATCTTGATTAAAGGCAGCGGATTAGACAGAGATTAGGCAGACCGTTGGTGAGCACGGTTGAGCATTTGCTCATAAACACTGCTGACAACTGTGCGAGCACTATAGGGTTGAGCCGTGCGCACACAGGAGGAGGCTGAATAATTCTCTGGATGGTGCAAGACCTTACCCAAAGCATCTGCGATCGCAACTGCAGTACGCTCGCTGCAAACAATCCCACTATCAGCACCGAGAAATTTGGGAGTTTCACCACAATTCGTGGTCACTACAGGTGTCCCACAGGCGAGAGCCTCAAGGACAGTCAAGGGCAGTCCTTCGTAAACGCTAGTCAAAACAAAGACACTACAGACACGGTATAAGTCTGCTAGTTTTTCCTGACCTACTGCTCCAAGCATAGTCACTCGGTTAGACAACCCAAGAAAGGAAATTTCACCACGGAGTTCATCCTTTAACTCCCCATCCCCAGCAATCAGTAAGTGAACATTGGCAATATATAAAGTTGCCATCGCCCGTATCAGTAACATCGGGTCTTTCTGAGGATGCAGACGACCGGCGAAAAGGATAAAACGGGTCTGTTCAGACAAATTATGCTCCTGTGCCAGAGCTTTGCGTCCCTGTGCTCGTTGCTTTGGGTCTAGGGGATAGAACACCTCGTCATCAACAGTGTTTTTCAGGTAAGCAACACGATTTGCGATCGCTGGATAACGCTGTTGATAAAACTTAGCTGATTCAGTATTGCAGGAAAAAATTTGGCTAAATTGCTTCACCAGTAAGCCTTCGAGGGCAAAATAGCTTGCGGAAAAACGCTGCCAAAGAATGCCATTATTAGCCGTTGCAGGATTCATCTGCTTGGCAATGTCATTGTGTACAAACAGCGTCTTCTCTCCAGACCAATTGAGAGCTGCTAAGCTGGGTTCGATGCGATGAAAATGCATAAAATCCGATGCCAAGCAACGACCGAACAGGGCAGTCGTATACTTCACCGTCGTCGGTATCAAGCCCCTAACATTGTCATCTTCCAAAGGAAACAGGGGCATAAATTGAATGGCTCGACCCGCTACTTCTCCTTCTTGCCAGACACCGGAAGCTGAAGCCAGGTCTCCTGTTCCGACCAACCGCACCTCGAACTCACTGGGAGCATATTTGATAAAGGAGCGGATGACGGTCTGAATCCCACCAATGCTGCTATGCCAAGGATTAAACTGATAGAAAATAGTTAAAATTAGTTTCTTGGTCACTTTAATTAATAAGAAGTAAAACTGTTTGAGAGTCAGTGATTTATGGGTTATAGTTTATAGATTTTATCAATTGCTTTAGGTACTTTAGTCCTGGGTTTTAGGGAGTCGGGAGCGGTGCGACCCTAGGGCGATTTACTCGCCCTAGGAGGCGCGCACCGAGGGAGTCGGGATTAGGGGTAATAAAATTGACTGTACTTCATAAGTATGCTCAACGCTATATAGCATTTATCAAATAGGTGAGGTACACATTTTTTTGATTTTATGGAACATAAAAAAATGCTCTTAGGTATCTGGTATGCTTAACTTGTATTAATTTTAATTAATTCAAATTAATACTGTTTATAGCTCTGATATTTTGATAATTAATTTTTTAATATCAATCGAATATCAATGCCTAAAATGATTGCTAAGCAATATTTTTAATCATTGCTTCTGACAAATTAGCATAGTCATTACGTAATTACCTATATTTTAGGAATAGTGTGTTTACCAACTAACTATAGTTGTTTCAATTAAGGATAAGACGGTGATGAGGTAAAATGAAAAGGGTATATTTTCAATAACTGACAGCAATGCCATACAGTCTAGATTTCAG
>NZ_JAAHIE010000619.1:0-3923 GCF_010671945.1 Moorena sp. SIO4E2 | reverse complement strand
TGACATGTTTATGTTCCCTGTTCCCTATTCCCTGTTCCCTGTTCCCTGTTCCCTTGAAACAGAGATGATATAGCGCTACGCGCAAGTCAGAAGGAACGAAGTCAGAAGTCAGAAGTAAGCTATGACTAAGTTTCCGAGTTTAGGAATATCATAATCTTAATGCGTAGTGCTATATTTTAGATCATAAACTAGATTTACCTTGCTATAAAATTGACCATTTAAAATTTGGCAATTACCAATGACTAATGAAAGACCAAACTGGGATGAATACTTTTTAATGATGGCTAAGCTAGCAGCTACTCGCTCAACCTGTTTAGCGTTTCCTGTAGGAGCAGTGATTGTTCAAAACAATCAGATTTTAGCAACAGGTTACAATGGTTCCCCATCTGGCTCAATTCATTGCACAGCTCAGGGATACTGCTATCCTGGACTAAGTAGCTGCGATGCGTCTCGTACCATGCCATCCCGAGCTGTTCATGCTGAAGCGAATGCGATCGCGTTTGCAGCCAAACATGGTATTGCCACTGCTGGAGCCAGTATTTATGTCACCCTGGAACCCTGTGTCTCTTGCTTAAAGTTAATCATTTCAGCTGGCATAAAGAAAGTTTTTTATGAGACTATCTTCAATAGTGGAGAGAAAGCTCTAGTTAGAGATCATTTTATGAAAGAGGGCTTGGTTAGCCTAACCCAAATCCAGTTAAGTGAAGAAACAGCTAAACGAGCAGCTTCATTTCTACTCAATCCAACATCTGTTCCGAAGTTGTCGAATCCAATTATCGATCACAATTACACAATTATTAAAGGTGACTAGCTCGATAATATAGCTCAATAATATTGTGATAATTTTTGTTCCCTACTCCCTACTCCCTACTCCCTACTCCCTACTCCCTACTTCCTACTTCCTTTGCTATATAACTTATGTCTTGGCAGCGTCCTGATAACCGACAACCGGATCAACTACGTCCCATTTTGTTTGAGCGAGAATTTACCCGCTATGCTCCTGGTTCCGTCCTAGCTCACTGTGGTGAGACCAAAGTACTTTGTACCGTGACGGTTCAGGAGGAAGTACCCCGATTTCTCAAGGATACTGGCAGCGGCTGGTTAACCGCTGAGTATAGGATGTTACCAGGAGCAACACCGGAACGCCAAAGACGGGAACTTCTCAAGCTTTCGGGTCGAACTCAGGAAATTCAGCGGCTGATCGGACGCAGTTTACGGGCTGCTGTTGATCTCAAAGCCTTGGGGGAGAGGACGTTAACAGTGGATGCGGATGTTATACAGGCGGATGCAGGTACCCGCACTACTTCCATTACTGGGGGATATGTTGCTCTGGTGGATGCTGTGGATAAACTGGTTAAAACGGGAGTACTAGAGCGATCGCCTTTAATTCACCAAGTTGCTGCTGTCTCCGTCGGTTTATTGGAGGGTGAGCCGTTTTTAGACCTCAACTATATCGAAGATGTGGCGGCTGAGGTGGATTTTAATGTAGTGATGAACGACGAAATGGGTATTATTGAGGTTCAGGGAACAGCGGAGTCAGGGGCTTATACTCGCCATCAACTCAATCAGTTGATTGACCTAGCAGAAAAAGGTATTAAGGAGTTATTAGAAGCACAGCGCTAGCAGAAACATAGTGCTGAGTACTGAGTAGGAACTCCTGGAACCTAGCTATTAATTAATTTCCGGAAAATTCCGGAAATTACAGGGATTTGACCAGGTGTTAAGTTTCTGAGGCTGAGGATTCACTAATCATCGGTGACAAGTAAGCCACAAGGGCACCAAGAACGAAACCAATAATATTGCGCAATAGTGGCAAGTAATCGGAGGTGCGTGTCACCACAGGTCCAATACCGAAGGCAATAAACAGGATACCCCAAAGTGGTGACAAAATCAAAGCCCATTGCCAAGCGAAAACCTGTTCCCGTTTGCGGGGGATAGCCGCAAATCCAAAAATCACTCCTCCAACAGTAGAAGTAATTAGGGTCAGAATCCACTGTTCCCGTGGTAGTCCAGGCACCACCCGACATCCCCCTTGGCGCAGGCATTGCTTGACCGTATTTAGGGATTCGATAATGGATTGGTTTTCGCCATTGTCCCGTACAAAGTAGAGATTACCAAATCGGGTTTGCAACTCTACCCAAAATGTCCGAGGAAGGAATTCATACAGGGCATCACCCACGTTAAACCCTAGGATATTGCCGCCTCGGGCGTCAGCAATCAGTAACATACTTTTGTCGTTAAGTCCCCAAAACTCTTTGACTGCCCGACCAGGGGTGCGGTCATATTGGGTCAAAACTCGGAGTTTCCAGCCAGTTTCTTCCTCAAAGCTTTCTAAATCTTGGATTAGTCTCTGCTCTTGAAGCTCTGGAATAAAGTTCGCTAAATCAATGACTGGTGTTTGAACCTCGGGCAGTAACTCAGGATTGTCGTAAGCCTTGGCCTCAGGAGCAATCGCCCACATAGAACAAGCTAGGAACAGTGCTGCCAGGGATACTAAAATTCGTTTTGGAAACAGATACTGCATAGTTATTTTCAACCGGCAATGGACAGTATGCTTATCTTTTAGATAAAGAATCAAGTAAAACTAAGCATTTCTTTACACTTGTTTACTTTATTCTAATCTTGGTTGCGATCGCAAAATGTTCGATCTTGTACACTACAGAGATAATTAACAGGGGTACGTTTTTTAAGTCAGGGTCAAAAGGGATGTGTGGTGGTTGTGGGTAGTGTAGGTATTGTGGGAGATGTGGGAGGAAACGGCAGTATAGGTTGGTTACAAGTTGAATTTCCAGAACTATCCCCAGTTAGCGACTGGATTCCATCAGGTGGTGATCAAAAACAACTGTGGAATGAGAATCAGAGTTAGGGGTTAAATTAAACAGTATTGCACTAGTTAAATAACCAGGTAATGCAGTAATTACTTAAAATTTAGAGCGATATTAGTTTTACGATTGGCCGTAAGCAACGGTACGCGATCGCTTATAATAAGGTAAGAGTATTAGGAATTAAAAATAAAATTTAAATTCCCAAATCCCAAATCCCAAATCCCAAATCATAATGGTAGAAACAATCGTAGCCCAAGATATTTCTCTGCCTCAATTGAAGGACAAATTTGGACTAGAGCCTACTAATGATGAGAAATTATTCCCAGAATGGCAAGAGGATTTACCAGAACTAAATGAGCTAGAAAAGCAATGGCTAGATCGGGTCAAGGATGACTATCTGCACTTATCTGAGTATCCCATGGTAGAACCGATTGTCAAAATGGTGGTGCTATCCCCATTGTTGAGAATTGCTGATTTTTATCGCCCACCATTCTATATTCTTGCTGAAAAGGATGTACAAATTTCATCGGAAGATCAGCAAACGATTGTCAGGGGACGAATTGATATTTTGATTTGCCAACCTCAGTTTTGGATAGTGGTGATTGAAGCAAAACGAGCAGAATACTCTTTAAAAGTAGGGATACCACAAGCTCTAGCTTATATGTTGGCTAATCCTGAGCTAGAAAAGCCTGCTTTCGGATTTGTCACTAATGGCGGTGAATTTATTTTTCTGAAACTAATTCGACAGGATAAACTGCAATATGCTTTTTCTAATCAGTTCTCTCTGCTGAATCGTGGCAATGATCTATATACTGTCGCGAGAATATTAAAACACTTAGGTCAGTTAGTAGGTGAATGACTGACAGCTTATAGCTGTCAGCTCTCAGCTCAAGAAGGAAGTATAGCGGTTTCACATCTGATGTGAAAACGCTATAGTAACCATTCAAGAATTTTGAATTTTTAATTGCGCTCAGCGCTACTAGGTGGTCCAAATTCCTCTGGCAGCTGATCGATGTGCTCAATCCCTAGTCGTTGGCACAGCAATTTCAGTTGCCGCAGCGTTGGTCTAGCCTCAGTCCTACCAGAGACCCAGCGCTG
>NZ_JAAHIE010000618.1:0-3933 GCF_010671945.1 Moorena sp. SIO4E2 | reverse complement strand
TCTTGGGTGATTTCTACAGCTGAGCGTTCTTTGTTGATTAGCTGTTGATGCAACTCGCGGACCGTGTCCATGCTTACTACCTTTACTGACTTAACCATTTCAACTCTAGTATTCTGACAAAAAATTCAGTGCTTAGGGGTTTGGGCTCAGGCTTTTGCAAAGGGGAGCAGGTCAAATGCGTAGAACAAATGTACTCAAATAACTAATGACTGCTACTGAAGCCCCGAAAACACTGTAGTTCAAGGGTTTGTAGTTCAAGTGTTCTTACCAAATTGACCTGCTCCCCAAATATTCGGTGTGACATGCTCCCCCTATTACCTATTCCCCATGCCCCATGCCCCATGCCCCAGATCATGTACTAATGTTGCTGCATTTGTGACATGCTCCCTGAGTTTTTGGTGAGATATGAGTTTTTCTATGAGTTTTTCTATGAGTTTTTCGTGAGATATGAGTTTTTCTATGAGTTTTTCTATGAGTTTTTCTATGAGTTTTATGAGGATCACAGATATATAACAGGGCTACTATTAAATTGTTCTCACAAATTGATGGGAAGCAAGTCTATGTTCCAGAACAAATGAACTATGTACCATATGAGCTTGGCTTTTACCCATGAGGGGGCTATAGCTTTAGTACAAATGTTCGGCATTTGTGACATGCTCCCTTTGCAAAGGGATTAGGCAACAGGGAGTAAAGCGCACCGAGGGAGTCGGGAAAAGGTAACAAAAATTCTGGTATTGCATTCGCCCCAGAATAATGTACTATTATTGTGGAGCAAATTATGCAGGGTAAAGGCAATAAAAAATTGCCCATAATATGAATTGGCTGGATATCCGTTGCTCGTGGTTCGAAACCCCTATAATCTCGTAAAACTTTATTCTCAATAGAGTTTAATTGTTCAGAATTATTCCCTTTTTTTATCAATAAGCTACAGCTTATTGATTCTTGGGCTTACCCTGGAAGATTATGCAGTTTTTACTGTGTTATTCTCTTGTGATTTATTGTGTCAAGAACAATGGAAAAAATACAACGTAATTGTTTGTTAAAACTACAGATCATCCTGATGAGCTTAGTGTTGATGCTAGGTTCTATGACGATTTCACCAAACACCGCTTTAGCTGGTCAGTTTCATATAAACTCTTTTGACAATGGAGGAGTTTATCAACTGAAAACGCAGTTGAATGGGAAGAACAAATGCCTACAAGTTGTGAATGATAATGATCACAACAAATTGATGATGGCAAACTGTGATAACTTCCGTGGTCAGCAATGGAGTATCACACCCTTTCCCAATTCAGGAGGTTATCGACTGACAACGCAGTTTACTGGGAATAACAAATGCCTAGAAGTTGTGAATAATACGCAGTTGAAGATGACAAGGTGTCGTCCGAAGCACCCACTTCAGAAATGGAACATCATACCCTTTGGCAATTCAGATTATAAACTGAAAGTGAAGGTTTCTGGGAAGAACAAATGCCTACAAGTTGTGAATAAAAATGACAACAAGCTGATGATGGCAACCTGTCGTAAATCCATCCCTAGTCAGCAATGGAGTATCACACCCTTTCGCAATTCAATAGTCGATGATAAACCCCGAGCCGATCAGAACCTCGGCCCTCTTGCAGATTTATACGGAAAATGGTATGGTCAGGGTTGGAATATGATTGCCATCCCAATTAAAAGGAAATCGGGTACACATACTGAATGCACCATCGAGGATGTTCCAGGGAGTAAAGAGAGTTTTTGCATCCATGCTGAGCCTTTCTGCGATGTTTTAGACTTCAAGAAAAAAACTGAAACTGTGGACAAACTCTTTCCTAAAAATATTACGGTTTTCGGGCTTGAGTATGAGCATACTGTTTTCTCCTCCAAAACATGGGAGCCTGGCCAGGCTCCTCCTGCTTGTCCTAAAGATGTATCTAACGATCAGTCTTTCAAAAAAATTCATGGTGAAAAGGGAGCATGGTTGTTCTTAGGGCAAGAAAATGGTAAAAACAAAGTAGCACGAATATTCTCCCTTACTCGCGGTAATACAGTCTTAGCGCTCGGGCAAGCTCAATCCCAGAAGTTAGAAGAAATTAAGGAAACTGGTGGGTTTCCTGTGGCCGAGCTAGGTAAAGACCGAGAACGCTATAACACCCCTTACCGTGACCTCAAAGATTTATTAAAGGGTTACTTCAATCTAGAAAATCCCAACGAAGTGCTCGACCAGGATATAATCAAGGGAAACGCTACGGTGCTTGAGGTCTCAACAGCTCAGAAAGGCGGTGCAATTGCTAGTATTCCCTTCTTTGACATGGCTAACGGGGTTGAAGGAGATTTCCAAATTCCGAAGTTTAAATCGACGTTCTGGATTGAGAATACGCATAATAAAAGCGAATTGCAATTGCAGTATTCTGAAACAACTGATTTTGACTTCAGGAAAGACCTAAGCGGTGACTTGGTCCTGTGGCCTCATGTAGATGTTTCCACACTTTGTCAAAATTCTTACTGTCAGTAACATTTCTAGAAGATGTCTAACCAGTAAAACCAGATCTGAACATCCTTCGCTGTAGATTGGATGAAGGGTTTTTAAACCAAAAGCGAAACCCAACACACACACCTGTGCTGTTGGGTTTCGCTTGTTGTAGCTTTTAGTATAGGCGCAAAAGGGGAGGATACTGTTGGCGAAAGCAATCATCCCGCAATTATGCAACGCCAAAATTCTCATAATTCTTACGGAATTAGCCAAACAATCTTGTTTACCGATTCCCGATTCCCTGTTCCCTGTTCCCTTTGCTATTAAAAATCCTAGACAATTATTATTTATTTGATTCAATATAAATCATACGAGTTCTGATTGTAATTCCTTGGGTGGGAGAAGTCCAACCCACAATAAAATAATCTTCGATGGCATTGTCGATGGCAATTTTTGAGTGATCATAAACTGGTATACCAACCTTGTTAATATATTCCTCTGTTGTTTCATCAAGGCTAAAAATAATCGTTTGGCGACCAATCCGATTCATCTGCTTAATAGCTGTTGCCACGTCTTCCACAAACAGTAAGGAACTTAAACAAAACACAAAATCGTAAGACTGGCTCTCAAGTTCAGCGAGTGCTGTTTCAATCGGCTTGTGGATGGTTTTATACCCCCTTTTGGCCGCAAAATCCAGCATTTTACTTGAAATATCAATCCCTGTATAGTCAAACTCCCCTTGCAACAATTCACTTAGGATACCTGTCCCACAAGCAATATCTAAAACACTGCCTTTATGGTGATTATGTCGATGGAAGATTTTAACGGCTTCATTTACATACTGGACATTAGAACTGGGTGCCTTTAACACCTCGTCATATTTGGCAGCAAATTTATCATAATAGTCTTCAGACCCAATTGTTTTTGACATAGTTTTTAGTTATATATTTAGATATAGTATAATCCATTATTCAACCAGTTATCAATTGGTTTGGCTACACAAATTTAGGATTTTAGGGAACAGGGAATCGGGAATCGGGAACAGCGGAGCTGGGAAAAAATCCTATTTACCTCATTACTATGATCAACGCTATCAATGGCATCTTATCCATTTGACAAAGTGGCGATAATGGGATAATCCACCTCACGATTATTCTCCAGCTTCCACAGTCGAATTCTATATTCGCCGGTGAAGTGTTATACTACCCAGGGTCATAATCTCAGCTAATTGACAATCATAAGCAGCCCTCCAAAACAGCAGCAGTAAAAGACATAAAATCCGCAGTTGTGGAAAGTATAGGAAGCCGGAAAAATTTTTGATATGAGCCTTAACTTGAATAATCACCAAGACAAATACCGTTGTATTCCTCAGCTATTTGAGGCACAAGTAGAACGAACACCGGAGGCAGTTGCTGTAATCTTTGCAGACCAACAGCTAACCTACCGAGCCCTCAATACTAAAGCGAATCAATTAGCGC
>NZ_JAAHIE010000617.1:0-3936 GCF_010671945.1 Moorena sp. SIO4E2 | reverse complement strand
TCGGAAATCGATCTAGTTTGTCCCCCTTCCGCCCAAATAACTAAGGGCGGAGTAAACTCAAAGAGTTCCCTTTCCTAACTCGATCCCCCCCTGCCCCCCTTAATAAGGGGGGAGTCCGGAAATCGATCTAGTTTGTCCCCCTTCCGCCCAAAGAACTAAGGGGGGAGTCCGGAAATTGATCTAGAAAGTCCCCCTTATTAAGGGGGATTTAGGGGGATCAAATCTCCCTAAATTGCTATAATTAAACTAATCGAACATAACTACCTATAAATTATGGCAGCATTGTCCCTTTTGGCTAGTTTAGAACTATCGCAAATAGCGCCACCATTGTTAAGTATTGTTGCTAAAGAAGCAGGGAAGCATATAGTTAAATCTCTGACTAAAAGCGATATCGAAAAAGCCATCAAAGCGGGAGCAGAAGCCGTTGATCAATGGGACAAACAACTGGATAGTCAACAGCGCTTATTTTTTCACGCTCCCCCGGATGGCTGGAATGGAGTTAATCGGTTTTTGAACGACTATTTTACTCATTCTGCTGTTGTGGCGGAATTACAGAAACCCTTACTTAATCAAGGTAAGCCAGACCGGGATATTTTAAGCACCGTATTTCAACAACAAGCTGAAGCCAAGACTATTAAACTAAATCAAGACAGTCTCAAGCCTTGGATAGAGACATTTATTAATGCTTATTTTCAGCACACGGATACTTATCTTAAATTTCAGGTAGCTAAACAGGATTATTGTGAGCAGTTAGCCAACTGGTTTGATGATGTCAAATTTGCTGGCATTGCTGTGCCTGGGCAAGAAGTAGAAAAATCGGAGAAGTTAGCCCAGATTTTCGTAATGCCAGATGTCGTGGAAGACGTATCAACTGCTGGCGCTTGGGAGCGGGAGTTGTTAGCAGCCGGTAGTGGGGAAAAGCCAGAAAGGCTGCTATTGGAAAAGACAACTGGCCGGAAATTCTTGGCTCAGCAGTTATTGAGCCAAAGTCAGTCGAGAAGAGTGGTAATCCTGGGTGCGCCAGGCTCTGGTAAAACCACCTTGATGAGCTATTTTGCGGTAATATTAGCTCAGCAAAATCCTGACATTTTGGGATTAGATGGTGATACCGACTGGCTACCGATTTTAATCAGGATGCGAGATTTTGCCAGACATCTCGATAAAAGCCTGATCGACTATGCTCGGATATTTGCGGAAAACACCATGTCAGTGAAACCGTTACCAGTGGGATTTTTCGAGCATTGGTTATCTGATGGTAGAGCCTTGATATTGCTGGATGGTTTGGATGAAGTAGCAGAAGAGGCTAAACGCCATGATGTAGTCAAGCGCATCGAGAATTTTTTAGGACAGTTTAACAGAAATCGCGCTATTATTACATCTAGACCGGCTGGTTATCGGCGCGACTTTTTCCGCACTGAGGAATTTCCCCACTATCAAATCCAACCCTTTGATGACCAAAAGATTTCGGCATTTATTGAGAACTGGTATAACAGTCGCTTTCAAGACCAAGCAGAAGCCAAAAGGCGCAAGGAGAGTTTAGGAAAGGCGCTGAATGATAATGACCGGATTACCTTGTTGGCACGGAATCCCTTATTGTTGACAATTATTGCATTAATCCATCGGTATCAAGCGGTATTGCCCAAAGAACGGTTTGAGCTTTATAATTGTGCAGTCAAAACCTTGTTAACCTCTTGGGATGCTAACAAAGAAATCAGCAATCAGGGACTATTTAAATATCTAGATTTCTATGATTTGCGCCGATTGATGGAATTGTTAGCTTATTGGATTCATGGCCAAGGAAATAGTGAAGATAACGAAGGCAGTACGTTAATTAACCGTGATGATTTGATTAAGCAGTTGAGCAAAGAGATTAAAACTTTAAAGCAGGTGCAGTTATATCAAGCCAAACAAGAAGCAGAAGCATTTGTAACCTTGATTCGCGATCGCACTGGTTTATTGAATGAGCAGGGGCAAGATTGTTATGGGTTTGTCCATAAGAGCTTTCAAGAATATTTGTGTGCTGAAGAAATTGACTATCATGCAGAAAATGAGTATGATTTTCGGATTGTTTTGAATCAGATTCGGGAGCATTTACATGACTCCCACTGGCGCGAAGTGTTATTATTGCTAATAGCACAACAAAAACCGAAAAATGCCGCGAAAGCGATTCGGGCAGTATTGAATAATAATAGTAAATATGAGCAGTGGTTACATCGGGATTTGTTATTTGCTGGTAATTGTTTGGCAGAAGACCCGAAAAATTTGCGTGGTGCTGATGGTGAGTTAGTGCAAGAGATTTTAGAGGGGTTGGTTGAGTTGGAGGTGAGTACTAAAGAGCCGGTTGGCAAGAGGGTTTACGAGCAGGTTTATCAAATAATTTGTAGTTTGTATGAAACGGATTTTCAAGCACAGGTATTGGAATTGTTGAAGGAGCGATTGGCCTACGGCCACGCTACGGGATCGGATTGGATTGATCAGCTGCGATTGTTGAACTATAGAGCCGAGTTAGGGGAAAAAGATCAGGTAATAACAATATTACTAGCACAGCTTCAGGATCACAATGTTAGTGTGCGTTGGAGGGCTGCCCAAGCCTTGGGCGAATTGCGCAACAGTTCAGAAACTGTAGTCAACGCCCTCATAGCACAGCTTCAGGATCACAATGTTAGTGTGCGTTGGAAGGCTGCCCAAGCCTTGGGCAGATTGGGCAACAACTCAGAAACCATAGTCAACGCCCTCATAGCAAGGCTTCAGGATCACAATTCTCATGTGCGTTGGAGGGCAGCTCGTGCCTTAGGCAATTTGGGCAACAGTTCACAAACCATAGTCAGCGCCCTCATAGCACGTCTTCAGGATGAGAATTCTACTGTGGGTTGGGAGGCAACCTATGCCTTGGGGCAATTGGGCAACAACTCAGAAACCCTAGTCAGCACCCTCCTAGCACAGCTAAAGGATGAGAATTCTGATTTGCGTGGGTGGACAGCCTATGCCTTGGGAAAATTAGGCAACAGGTCAGAACCCGTAGTCAACGCCCTCCTAGCAAGGCTTAAGGATCAGAATTTTAGTGTGCGTTGGAAGGCAGCCGAATCCTTGGGCAATTTGGGCAATAGCTCAGAAACCGTAGTCAGCCCCCTCCTAGCAGGGCTTCAGGATCACAATTCTCATGTGCGTAGGGACGCAGCCAGAACCTTGGGCAATTTGGAAAACAGTTCAGAAAGCGTAGTTAATGCCCTCCTAGCACGGCTTCAGAATGATGATTATTATGTGAGTAGGAACGCAGCCATAGCCTTGGGCAGATTGAACAACAGCTCACAAACCGTAGTCAACGCCCTCATAGCACTGCTTCAGGATGATGATTATTATGTGCGTAGGGACGCAAGCGAAGCTTTGGGTAAATTAGGCAAAACATCCAATCATGTTATCCCTAGTGTGATTAAATGGATTGAACAACACCAGGATTCAGACTATGTGGGCAGTGGTATTGATGTGCTGTGGGATTTGGTCGTAGGACGGGAGTCGGGAGTCGGGAGTAGTAAGAAAGAGAGCCAAAGAGTTTTTGATATTATTAGAAATAAAGATATGTTTGTGGTATAATATAATCTTGTGCATTTTTACGGTATTGTTGTTGTTGGATGCGATCGCGTAGCGGCTCTTTGCTGAGCATCGCATTTCACTGTTCCCTGTTCCCTATTCCCTGTTCCCTAAAATCCCAAAATTCTCTACTTTACCCAAATAAGAATTACTCTAAAACAACACAAAACCCTCAACAGCTCTAAGCCATCGAGGATTAATTACAAAGAGCGATCGCATTAAGCCTCGCAATTAAACCCTTAAAAATAGGGATAAATCGGTATTTAATACCACAAAATGGACATTGACATTTACTTAGCGCTAGAGTATAATTGAAGTGTAGAATCCAGCTCTAACGATGCCAAGAAA
>NZ_JAAHIE010000616.1:0-3954 GCF_010671945.1 Moorena sp. SIO4E2 | reverse complement strand
CATTTTTGGGATGTGAGTGGTTTCTTTCCTGAGAATGCTGGCTCCCCCAACCAGATGTCAATGCCCAAAGCGCCCATCCCTGGTAAGGGGTTCGTGAAATCGCGCTCAACTTTTGTCAGTCAACCAGGTATAGCTACCTAAGGCTTTATGTAAAAATAACTTGAACATTTTTGCTCTTGGTGAGATAATGAAAATATATTCAAGGGAGATCAGGGGGTAACATCAGCCCTCATGCATATTACTCGGCTTATTGACCCATGACTCAATCTCGATACAGTGGCAAATTGACCCTCCTTTCATGGTCTTGATGCAAAGGTCGAGTGGGGGAAACCCGACTCGTTGGACTGCATCCGTTTGATGAAGCTCCGAACCGTAATAACATAGTCCAAGCTCTGTCCAACGTCAGCATGTATATTTGGGAAGCTTATGGGGTGAACTCCTTACCCAGTAAGGAGTTCAGCTTGCCTGTCGCCATCCCAGATTCAATGGATACATTGAAATGCCTAATCATCTGGTTATTGACAAGATTCGAGAAAAGTATAATTCCTTATTACCTTATTTAAACGAGAAAACTCGTCGTATTTGGGCAGCAACCGAAGCTCGAAGCTTGGGGTGGGGGGGTATTACTCTAGTGGCTATTGCCACAGGTCTTTCTCGCACGACCATTCATGCCGGAATCAGGTTACTAGGGAGCTTTGAGGGGGAAAAAACGGAGAATGACTCTGGTAGAATTAGGAGTAGTGGGGGTGGCAGAAAACTACTCGAAGAACAAGACCCCATGCTATGATCAGACTTGGAATCATTAATAGAACCGATGACAAAAGGAGATCCAGTATCACCTCTTAAATGGACTTCTAAAAGTGTCGTAAAACTAGCTGAAGCTTTAAATGCGGGTGGACATAGAATTAGCCCCAAAAGTGTTTACAATTTGCTGTTAAATCTTGGTTACAGTTTACAAGCCAATCGGAAAACTCGTGACGGCTCATCTCACCCTGATCGAGATCAGCAGTTTTTACACATTGCCAACCAAGTTAAAGAGTTCCAGTTACAGAAAGAGCCAGTAATTTCTGTAGATACCAAAAAAAAAGAATTAATTGGCGACTTGAAAAACCCAGGAAGGGAGTGGTGTGAAAAGCAACATCCCCAAGAAGTAAAAATACATGATTTTGTAGACCCGGAATTAGGAAAAGTCATTCCTTACGGAGTTTATGACAAAACCTATAATCAAGGCTGGGTAAATGTTGGTATTGACCATGACACCTCTGAATTTGCTGTCTTCTCAATTCGTCATTGGTGGTATTCCATGGGACAACAACTTTATCCCAACAGCCAAAAGCTAATGATTACAGCGGATTGTGGCGGAAGTAATGGTTATCGTTGTCGCTTGTGGAAATTGAAGCTACAAGAATTAGCCACAGAGATAGAAAGAACCATTTATGTAAGTCATTTTCCTCCTGGTACAAGTAAATGGAATAAAATTGAGCATCGTTTATTTTGTCATATTACCCAGAATTGGCGAGGTAGACCCTTAACAAGCCATGAGGTCGTGATTAATTTAATCCGTAATACTACCACAAAACAAGGGTTAAAAGTTGAAGCACGCTTAGATCAGAATCCCTATCCAACAGGGATCAAAGTGACAGACCAAGAAATTAATGCCATTGCCATTGAGCGAAACTCTTTTCATGGGGAATGGAACTATATAATTAAGCCTCTTTCTCGGGACTAGATTGTTAAAGTTATTTTTACATGACTCCTTAGCTGCTAGTGCAGGTATTGGCTCAGTTGTTGGCTCAATTATTGGTTCAGCTGCTGGTGCAGGTACTGGTTCGGTTACTGTCTCAGTTACTATCTCAGTTACTGGCTCAGCTATTGGTTCGACAGCTGGTGCAGTTACGGATTCAAAGTCCTTCCCAAATTCCGCCAAAAAAGTACCATTGAACTCACTGCTGATACTAAATCCTGTTCCCATACCCCCCTTATCCGCATAGCCATAGATTCCTGGCATACAAAAATTTGGTCGATTTTTATAAAGGGGTTTTGACAAACGGATTTGGGATGACATGGGTTTTTCCCGTGGACTTGTCTAAAAACACTACAGGATGATTTACATCTCCGATACTTTTTGGCTACCAAAGTCTACCAAGTAGACCTTAGCCCGCCAATGCAAGATGCTTTCGCATCCAGGGGGTATCTCCCAAGGCTATATGCGAATATCCCGCGAGCGCCGTTGATATCTCTGTCCATTACACGCCCATCAATGTTTGACCTGATCAACTTGCTTGCGCCAATATTGACCAATTCCCCAGTCCAGCTAACCGTCTTGCTGGTGTAGGCTTCACAGACATCGACAACAACCTTGTTTTTTTCGATGGCTTTGTGCTTCAAGAATTCTTGAAACCGGTAATGAGCAAATGTCAACATATTTCGGGCAGTTTTCGATCGGATTTTTCGGCTTGCCTTTTTGGACATTTGGGAAGTCTCAAATGTAGGAAGGAGGATTACATCGAAATTGTCAGTAAGAAACTTTGCCGTTTTATGATGCAACTCATTCACTAAGTTCTGAATCTTGATCACCATCCGTCTTGCTGCTTTTTTCATTCGACGCTTTTGCCTTCCCTTAGCTTTGCTAATTTTCGAGATTAGATTATCTAAGTGCTGGCCGAGGCGTTGAATGCGAGAAAAGTCCCCCGTGCCTATCTTTCCTATAGAATTCTCGCCAAAGAAAGTGGCGAAAGTCCTCACCCCAGGGTCTATAGCTACTACTCTACCTTGGTTTTCGGTTTCTTTTTTAGCAGTAGTATGCGGCACAGACAAATAAATTTTACCGTTAGTACTGACCAGACGACAATCACAAATACTAGCTGGGAGAGGTTCAGCAAAGCAAACTTTTCCCAATTTTGTGTGATAAATGCCTTGATCTGATACAGCTGACTTTGGAATATAACAAGACTGCACAGGATTTTTTCTAGATCTGAATCTAACCCTGTTAATTTGAAAAGTCTTTTTGTACTTTTTCTTGGCCTCCCTCACGGCGGTGCAAGCATCCTTTATCCCTATTGATTTTATCTGATAAGGTACTGCCTTGCACCACTCAGGAAGGTCGTTTAGGATTCCAGTTTTAATAGCCTTCCAATTGGCTTTTATCTCTCCGCTCTGGAGTAATTTGATGGTCTTGTTGAATACATAACGGGACACTCCAAACCATTGACGAACCATCCGCCTTTGCTCAGCACTTAGGAAGACTCGAATCTTCTTTGATTTTTTTGCCGTATTTTCGGAGTCCGTGAACCCTGCAAGAGAAGACGTGAATGATTCAGAGAAGATCTGCTGTGAGTTCGGATCCTCGACAGCTTTCAGGTTGGTCGAGAACCAAGATTTTTCCACCGTTGAGTTCTGCCAAGTATTCAAACAGTTCAAAACCGAATCTGGTAAGTCTGTCTCTACAGGCAACAACAATTGTGAGCTGACATCCCTGCATAAGTCGTTCCAGTATGGCTCTAAGTCCTTTCCTTTTGTAGTTGAGTCCTCAGCCAATGTCAAAGATGATTTCCGCTTCCGGAAAAAGCGAGTGCATGTACGCGACTTGCCTGGCGAGGTCGTCAAATTGTTTACTGCTGCTGACTCGACAGTAACAGATGGTGACTGGCTCAGGGGCTTGTCGTTTTCCCAAAGTGGCAAGACTAACTGTATCGAACAGTCGATACCCGCTTGGGGTTCGCTCACATTTGATGGTGCCATTGTCTGCGTATTTCCTGTTAAGTGGTTTGAGAGAGTCCCGTAAGTTCGACCGCCTTACGGAGTGGTACTAGGGTCATGTCTCTATTCTAGGGCGTGTCATCAAATAGGTGTCAATCCAGTTTAAAATAGATAAATTCTTGGCGAGTTGAGTAATTTCAGGAGTGGTACAATGACGCGCCGCTATGCTTTGCGGAATGACCAGTGGGAACGCAT
>NZ_JAAHIE010000615.1:0-3968 GCF_010671945.1 Moorena sp. SIO4E2 | reverse complement strand
CACACCACACGAAAACCAATATTGCCGACGAGGTGCCTCAAGGCCGGATTAAAGACGCCGCGAGACCCAGAACGGCAGTTTTTAGGCAAGGTGTAGCAGGAACCACCCCGCCACACCCGATATTTATGATCATTTTCATTATTGCTATCGGGTTCATCTTGCCAGGCAGTGCCATCTGTCGGCGCACCTTCATAGTTATCATGCCAATGGTCTGCACACCACTCCCATACATTCCCATGCATATCGTAGAGTCCAAACTCATTGCCTACCCCAAAACTCCCCACTGGGGTGGTTTTTCTAGGATAAATCCCTGATGGCCCGTTACCATAAGACCCTTTCCAACCACCGTGTTGATCATCTGTTCCATTGTAGTTAGCAAACTCTGTTGTAATCGTCTCTCCAAAATGAAACGGGGTCGTTGTTTTGGCTCTACAGGCGTACTCCCACTGGGCTTCACTGGGCAAGCAATAAGGGCGTTTCGTATACTGTGACAGCCGCTCAGAAAACTCTACCGCATCAGACCAAGAGACTGTATCTACAGGTCGGTCTTCCTTTTTAAAATAGGATGGATTGGGTTTAAGTTCTCTGTTGACTTGGGGTAGGGCAGCCACGGCTTGCCATTGGGCTTGAGTAACTGGGTATTTGCCCATGAAGAAGGATTTAACGGTGACTTGATGCTGGGGACTTTCACTGTCTGTATGCCCCTCTTCGGTTTCTGGGGAACCCATAACGAAAGTGCCACCGGGGATGGCAACCATGTCCAAGGTGATACCATTTCCCAAGTCTTCAGCAAAGTACTGAATTTGTCGCTGATGGCGTGTGATATTAAGTTGTGATTGCTGTTCTTCTTTACTTCTTTCTGGCATCACCATTGTTTGGTTTAACTGATGTAAAACTGGCATCTTGCCAGTGATAATATTATTAGTAGTAGAACTGGCATCTTGCCAGTGGTTCTAGAAGTGGAACTGGCATCTTGCCAGTGGTTCTAGAAGTGGAACTGGCATCTTGCCAGTGGTTCTAGAAGTGGAACTGGCATCTTGCCAGTGGTTCTAGAAGTGGAACTGGCATCTTGCCAGTGGTTCTAAAAGTGGAACTGGCATCTTGCCAGTGGTTCTAGAAGTGGAACTGGCATCTTGTGTAGAACTGGCATCAAGCCAGTAACAATATTATTAGTTGATTGAGCTTGACACAGGCTGGAAGCCTGTTCCACCACACAATTATTGACACAGGCTGGAAGCCTGTTCCACCACACAATTATTGACACAGGCTGGAAGCCTGTTCCACCACACAATTATTGACACAGGCTGGAAGCCTGTTCCACCACACAGTCATTGACACAGGCTGGAAGCCTGTTCCACCACACAGTCATTGACACAGGCTGGAAGCCTGTTCCACCACACAATTATTGACACAGGCTGGAAGCCTGTTCCACCACACAATTATTGACACAGGCTGGAAGCCTGTTCCACCACACAGTCATTGACACAGGCTGGAAGCCTGTTCCACTACACAATTATTGACACAGGCTGGAAGCCTGTTCCACCATAGATTATTTTACAGAATATTTCTCTACACTATCCATTTGCCAGAAGAAAGGATATCTTTCAGCAATCTCAGATAAATTAGCTTTTATAGGATTTTCTCTGATATAGTTCCATGTCTCTAAAAATTCTCTTTCATCTCGCATAATGCGATCATATCGCTCGTATTGCCAAACAATACCGATATGATTCATTACTTTAGGAACTTGCTTAGAACTATAGCTTTTAATGCTGTGGATAATACTAGCTAAGGTCCAATATTTCTGAGCTGATTTTGGTAAAGGCTGCATTAACCAATGTACATGATCCGGCATAATTACAACAGCATAGGTTTTGTACCTTTGGTTATTGAAGAATAAACAGGAATCTAGCACTACTTGTCTGGCTTCTGGGGTCAACTCTAGCTTTTCCCAAGTACTAAAAGTCACAAAGTAAATTGCTCCTGCTAATTCCCAGTGAGGAAGATTTCTTTGGCTAATTTTAAGATTTCGAGACTTTAGGAAACTGATATAACTGGTATAATTTATTGAACTGGCATCAAACCAGTCATAATCATTAATATTGGATTGAGACAGCCTCGAAGCCTTTGCCCCAGAGGAGGGACGGTTGGGGGTAGTCATTAGTTACATTTCTACAGAGTATGTTACTGCCAGCATCTTGCTAGTTAGAATCATTAATATTGGGTTAAGACAGCCTCCAAGCCTCTTCCCGGTGATTGGTGCTTCATCAGCTGGCTTGGGTTTAGTTAAGTTATCTTCACATATCCATTGTGGAACTGACATCAAGCCGCGTGATATATTACTAATTGTGGAACTGGCATCTTGCCAGTAAAATATGATTAATTGTGGAACTGGCATCTTGCCAGTGATTATAAAGGTGGAACTGGCATCTTGCCAGTGATTATAAAGGTGGAACTGGCATCTTGCCAGTGATATTATTATTACTTGTAGAACTGGCATCTTGCCAGTGATATTATTATTACTTGTAGAACTGGCATCTTGCCAGTGATATTATTATTACTTGTAGAACTAGCATCTTGCCCAGGGCTATTTCATTCTAAAAAGTGCCAAAATATGCTTAAGCCCAAATTGGCATTTTCTTTGTGCTTGAGCCATGTTGTCAAACCCTGCATCTCGATAAAGATTCAGAGCTAAATTACGAGCGATCGCCCAAATTTGTACCAGAGGAGTTGTCCTGATACGAGATTTATCTTCACCCTGAGTGACATCTCTGACATAATGAACTTTGTTCTCTACGCCCCAATAGCCTCGAATCCGCTTGGCAAATTGTTCAGCCGTTTCTTTCAAGTCAGAGATATAGTATCGGATCTGGGTCTGATCAGTATTTGTAGTAATCCGTCGGGACTGAACTTGAATCACGGTAGCTAATCCAGGCCAAGAAGGCAAACCTTGGGTAACTTGGCAAATACTAACACTTCGTTTTTCTATTCGACCGTGTCCTTTATTGATCTGTTCAAAAGATTGCTGAGGAACGAACTGCTGTTGGGCGGCTGCAAAAAGTTTTGGTTGGTTCCCTTTAAGGGCTGCTATATAGTGATTCCCACTATCGATGATCAGCTGACAAGTTTTTTTTGGGTGTTTATGGCATCAAAGGCAAAAACCACGCCTTTGAGTGCTAGTGCTTTGATAAACTCTGGCACTGCCTTAATCTCATTCGTTTTTTTGACAACCATATCAGGCTTGAGAATTAATCCTCTCTCTACCAAGTAGGCACTCACTAACATAATTGCGGGATGGCGATCGCAATGTGGATTGTCTTGTTCGACCATAAATGACCCTCTCAAAACTTTCCCATCTACCCCTAAAGTCTCTCCCGCTTCCGGAGTGATCTCGAAAAAGCAAGCGAGCGAAGCTGAATAATCTGAGTAATCCATATTCAGTAACACTCGGCGGATTGTGCTGTATGATGGCAGTCGGTTGACTTGAAACAATTGGCTCAACTCCTCACGATTGTTTCAATCCAATCAGCGATCGCTAAAAATCCTTTATTCCCTGCAGCGACTGCTAGGGTAAAGATAGCCAGACATAGAGCCATTGAGTGTCTTCTTCCCTGCCCTCTACGAGCATCTGGTAAATCAGAAAAGGCTTCTAAAATAGCAATTTGACCCATCGATGTTGATTCTCTTGTGCCCTTGTGCCGGGAGCCGGTCTGGCATTGCAGAACAAATGAACTATGTACCATCAGAGCAAGCTTAAACCCATGAGGGGGCATTATATTTAGTACAAATGTTCTGCCTAAGCGACATCCTCCCTCTTGTGCCTTAGCATCTTATCTTACCATAGACCTCTTGCAAAAGTCCAATAAAAAAGATATAAATGGGTCAGTATAAGGGAAAATAATGACCTATCAAAAAGTTAAAGATTTAACTAACCAGGAGTTCAAACGCCTTTGTGGGGTAAGAATTGA
>NZ_JAAHIE010000614.1:0-4022 GCF_010671945.1 Moorena sp. SIO4E2 | reverse complement strand
TTGGCAAACTGTGTCCATGGTATTAACATCAAACTAATGAAATCCGGTGGTTTAACTGAGGCAATACGGATGGTGCATACCGCAAAAGCTTGTGGGTTGCAGGTGATGTTTGGTTGCTATTCTGACAGTACTCTGGCCAATACAGCAGCTTCTCATCTGTCACCACTGGCAGATTATCTCGATTTAGACAGCCACTTAAACCTAGTAGATGACCCCTTCTTAGGGGCAACCCTACAAAATGGGCATTTGATACCGAATAATTTACCAGGACTGGGGGTGAAACGCCGTGAATTTAACCACTAATCGGCGTATTGCGATTCTACTCCATGAAGGGATTCTTGGTTCAAAAGGCAAAACCGGACTGACTCTGTTACGGTATTGCCCAACTGAAATTGTGGTAGTGATTGACCACCAGTGTGCTGGGCAGTCTTTGTCTAAATTAACTGGAATTCAGGTTAATGTCCCGATTGTAGATTCCGTCTCTGCTGCCCTAGCTTATCAACCAGATATCCTAGCCATTGGTATTGCGCCATCTGGGGGAGCATTACCAGAGCCTTGGTGGCAGGAGGTGAAAGTAGGGGTAGGAGCAGGGTTATCGATTATCAATGGTTTGCATACTCCCATGGCATCTGACCCAGAGTTACAGAAATTACTGCAAGACGGTCAGGTAATTTGGGATATTCGTCGGGAACCGAAGGGATTAGGCATAGCAAGTGCTCAAGCGCGATCGCTACCTTGTCAGCGCATCTTGACAGTAGGTACAGATATGGCAGTGGGCAAAATGTCAGCAGCTCTAGAGTTATATCTGTGCGCCCAACGTCAGGGCATATCATCGAAGTTCCTAGCAACTGGTCAAGCTGGCATTATGATTTCTGGGGATGGCATTCCCTTGGATGGGATTCGGGTAGACTTTGCGGCTGGTGCTGTGGAACAAATGGTATTGCGCTATGGTAATGACCACGACTTATTGATCGTAGAAGGGCAAGGTTCTCTGTTGCATCCTGGTTCTACAGCTACTCTACCGCTAATTCGAGGAACTCAGCCGACGGGATTACTATTGGTGCATCGAGCTGGACAGCGGTCTGTTCGTAATCATGACCATGTGCCGATTCCCCCATTACCCAAAGTGATTGAGCTTTACGAGACCGTTGCTAGTGCTGGTGGGGCATTTGGTCAGGTCAAGGTGATTGCGATCGCACTTAATACTGGCCACTTGGATGATCAAGCTGCCCGGTCGGCAATTGAACAGGTACAAACAGAGACTGGCCTACCTTGTACCGATGCCGTGCGATTTGGAGCAGATGTATTGTTGAAAGCAGCAATTGGTGATCGGGAATCGGGAATCGGGAGCGGTGCGACCCGTGGCGAATTTAATTCGCCTACGGAAAGCGCACCGTAGGGAGTCGAGGTAAGACAAAACTATCCTGTACCTCGTCAGTATGATAAACGCTATAAAAATGTTTCCCATCTCTCCAGCTCCCCATCTCCCCATCTCCCCAGCTCCCCAGCTCCCCAGCTTCCCAGCTCCCCATCTCCGGATTAATCTTGGCGTACCTGGCATACTGAAAGAAGGGGGCAAGTAGCAACTACTCCCAGGAAATCTTGACCCAGCAAATTCTAAACGTTAATTCAAACGTTAATTCAATCCAATGAAACGTGAATCCAACAGTTCTAATGGGATACCTGAACTTAATTACACAACCTTAGCGATTCTTGGTGGGGTTTTTGTCTTGGGACTTGGAGTTGGTATTGCTTTTAGCTCTGGTGCCACTCTCAACCCAGAAAATGTTGCCTCTCGTGAAGTGATTGACCGCAGCGCACCCAACCCAGAGCTTTGTATTCAGTATGGTGCCAGTGCGATGGTGACAGATATGCAAGTTTTCGTGACTCTCAATCCCTTTAATGTGTATGTGACTCAGCCCAAGATGCGACCTGGGTGTGTTTTACGTCGGAATAACTGGTCAATTCTAGAACAGAGGAGGCTGATCTCATCGGAACAGGTACGGGAATGCAAAAACAGGATGAATACTTTTGGTTTCACTGGTGTGCTTGAAGGTTCACCGGAAATCCGCTGTATCTATCAAAACGATGCAACCGGTAACTTGTTCCTCAACCAAGGTGGTGCCACCGGACCACGGGAAACCGATCAGTTTTAAAGGTTGAACAAGATGAGTGACGCATTCCCCCACCACGAGAACGCAGGTGGGGGTCAAGGAACTGCCTATTGTGTTATAGTTAATTTAGCTTGAGCGGTACGGCAAAGGACAGAACAAGATTCTGAGCAACCTAGAGGCACGACCTGTAAATCCTTTGTAGTCGGTTTATATACGTCAGACTCTAGGTAAAAGTTTATAATACAAGCCCCATAGCGGAAGCGATGCAGCGCGGTCTTGGGGAGCCAGTGCGGTCTTCGGGGTTTCCCCCATGAGCAACTGGCGTGGTTTCCCCCACTCGCTATTGCATCAAGACAACGACTTGGGGGAATAGTAAGCGCAAAAGTTCTGGCAACAGGCGCGAGAATGCCGCCTGTCGCGAGGGATAAAACCTTGTAATTAAGACGGACACCCCCACCACGAGAACGCAGGTGGGGGAAGCATTCATGGGTGTTTGGTTGTTTGCCCTTGGGTGCATCAGTTGTTAAGCTTTTGCTACCACAGAAGCTAACATAAATTGCTTCGACTTGATGGAGATAGGGGAAGCGAGAGATAGTAAACGCGATGTTCCTTTGGAACCGCTTCGCGAACGCATCCCAATCAATCTCAGGACAATCGAAGTAATAATCCCCTACCATGGGGATAGCGATCGCAAGGGGAGAAAGCTCAGGGGATGACGGCTCACAGGGGTTAGGGGACCGGTCCCCATTACCGATTAGCCATTACCGATTAGCCATTACCCATTACCGATTAGCCATTACCCATTACCTATTACCTATTACCTATTACCTATCTCCAAAGTAAAAAACCTACCCTTGTCAGGGGGTGTGGGTTCCCTGTTTCAGAGCATCTAGAGCAGTTTTTTATCCCGGTTCCGGTTGATGAAATGTCAGCTTACGGCTTGAAGATTGGATCACAATATTTCCCTCAACAGGGGTGAGGGTAATTTCGGGTTTAAGGGAAACAGTTAAGGATGAGAAATTCATTAGTAAGGCTGCATTTAACCTTAACCCAAGCTGACAACAGATAACGAGAATAATTGTTGCGCGTTAGCAACACCCTATGTTAAATTTCATCGGGATTAATGCCCAGCTGTCGTAACCGTTCTGGGAGTTGTTCAGCTCGTTGGTGTTCGAGTTGAGCTTTTTCTTGTATTTCCTAGGTTGCAAAAGCAAGTTCTGATCACAGGCAGCAATCAGTCCAACTTTTGATGCACTGAGGAAACAGATCACAAAACATGATCATGTGCAATTTACGGATATCACCTATTTAAAATTGTTAAATTTCCGCTGAAATTTCAGTAATTATATCGAGGCCACAGCAGCTTAAATCAGGAAATCCTAGATTAGGTCAATAACAAGAGTTTAACTAGATGAGTTAAAACCAGCGGAAAATCAGGGTGCGATCGCTTAGCTGAATAAATTACACTAATTAAATAAAAAGCTATAGCACTACCCATTAAGATGTTTGACATTCCATAACTCCGAAACGTAAGTAATCGCTTACTTTTAGGTGCGACCCGTGGCGAATTTAATTCGCCGAACGCGCCCCGCGTCTCCTACGGAGAACGGAAAGCGCACCTTTGACTTCTGACCCAAGAACCTTGCTGACTTGCGCGTAGCGCTATATGTTCTCACTCGGGAGATTGACTGACTAACTATGGCGGGTTTTCACTTGGCCTTTAGCACAATCAAGTTTAGGGGCACACACCGTGCGCCCTTAAACTTGATTGGTGTTTCAGTTGATTTGTATTTAACTCCCTATCGTCTGAGAGGTTGTCTGAGAAGTCTCATTTGCTACATCCAAGCCCCCGTTGGTCCCCCAATTCTGGGGGACTTTTAGAAGCAAATTGACTCTTGTTCCCCCCAA
>NZ_JAAHIE010000613.1:0-4026 GCF_010671945.1 Moorena sp. SIO4E2 | reverse complement strand
TGCTAAAGCAGCGGCACAACTGAGGGGATGTCCAGAGTATGTCGAGAATAGCAATATCCCTTTTCTATTACCACTCTTAAAGGTTTCCAAAATATGCTTGTGAACAATAACGGCTGCAAGTGGTGCATAACCACTACTCAAGGTTTTAGCAGTGGTTATGATATCTGGTGTTACATGCCAATGTTGAATACCAAAATTTTTACCTAGCCTACCAAAGCCAGTTATTACTTCATCTGCTATAAAAAGAATGTCATAAAACTCACAAATCTCTTTAATTTTCGCAAAATAATCTGGCGGGGGTACTATGGCACCATCTGTGCCACCAATAATTGGTGTGGCAAGGAATGCAGAAATTGTATCTGGTCCTTCCTGTTCAATAATTCTTGCTAGTTCGTTAGCACAAGCAACTTCACAGCTGGGATAGGTGAGGTTAAAGGGGCAATGATAGCAGTGAGGAGGTTGAATAAGAGGAAAATTCAACAAATAGGGATCCATCTTCATGGCTCGCCGAGGAGCTACATAACCAGATAGCGATAAAGTGCCAATGGTAGAACCATTATAGTTATGCCACTGTCCAATAACTTTATATTTACTTTCGTTTCCTCGTTCTATGTGATACTGTCGCGCAATTTGAATAGCTGTTTCGTTGGCTGTTGAGCCACTGGTAATAAAAAAGACTTCACCCATCCCCTCTGGAGCCATTTCGATTATCTTATCAGCAAGACGCTCCTGTGGTTCGTTGGTAAATCGGTATCTATTAACGAAGGATAGTTTACGGGCTTGGTCAGCGATCGCGTCAGCCACTTCTGCAACGCCATGTCCAATTGTAACAACAAACATACCTCCTATTGCATCTAGGTAGCGTTTGCCTTCTGCATCATACAGATAAGCTCCTTCTCCTCGTTCTGCCACGGGGTATGAGCCATGCCAATTACCAGAATAAAAAACGCGAGATTCTGATGGTTCCATAAAAAAGTTTTCTTTCCTCTTGTTTAACTTTTACATTGGTTAGCTCTTGAGAGCTTAGTATCCTGCTTCTCGGCAAAGCGGTTTGCAATATTCAACCAAGCTTTCAAGACTTTCGGTATCCATTGCACTTTTCCACCCATCAATCTTGCCGATTCTCAAAGTTTGGGCAGAGGAACGATAAATCTCTGGCAGCTTGTCATAGATTTTGTCATCAAAGGGACACCCTAGATGGGAAGCAATGCTTTTGATGACATTTTTCTGTTTCTGAACACTCCCTCCACCTTCTTCACCAACTAAATCTTCAAAATGCACAAACAAGCAATTTGGCTCCTTGCGCCAAGCCAACATGGAGCGGTAAACTTCGGCAAAGCTATTGACTTCGACACCAGCTTGGGGAGCATAACCTCCCTGGAAAATAAAATTTAAGCGCTGCCCCGCAGACATCTGCTTAAAATCAGCTTCCAAAAAATGTTTAATCGGCTTCCCTGTATCTAAAATGAAAGGGATCATAGAAGCAACTATGTCACGAGGATCGCGAATGATACAAAGATTATGATAATTTAAATCGGCAAGAGTCTGGCTCAATTTAGCTGTCCAAGGAATATGTCCCAAGATATATTGACCCTGAGGTACGGCATCAAGCCAGTACTGCAAAGTTGATAAATCTACATAATATGGACTCAAACCCCCTAAACCGATATTGTCACCGCTTTCACTAGGGACTTTTTTACCTTCTTTTAAGGCTCTTTTTGTCTCTTTATAATTAAAAGATTTAGGGGTGTCTATCTTGTAGTCACTACCAGTGGCATATCCTTTATACCCAAAAATTTCAATTGCTTTGGCTAAAATATGGGGACTGCCGCTTGGTGCAGAATTAATTAGCACTCTACCAAGCTGAATTCCCTGGTCTAACATTAAAGTTACCTACCTTTAAAAAAATTACAAATATTTATATTGATTAGAACATCCCCACAGGTGGAATTTCTTCTGAATCAATATGCACATCTAATACCGTTGGACCTGGATAGGTGCAAATCTCTTGATAATTGAGCTTTTCCAAATCTTGAGGATTGCGGATGGTATAGCCTGTCGCTCCCATTGCCTTAGCCATAAGGCTAAAATCCACTGGAGGGATAGCAAATTCCAGTGAATCTTTGACAACCTGGCGATGCCTATGTTTGACCATGCCATAGGATTGATCATTTAAGATCACAAAAATTACTGGCAACCGTTCAGCAACAGCAACAGTTATTTCCTGTCCATTCATCAAAAAACTACCATCTCCAGTCAAACAAACAACTGGAGTATTGGGAATCGCCAAGGCTGTACCAACTGCACCTCCAATTCCCCAACCCATAGCCGCTAGTTCTGCTGATGAGCGATAATTTTCAGGATGATGGGGGAAGAAGTAATGAATTGCCCAAGCTAACCAATTACCTGTGTCAATCAGGAAACGAGTTTCCGGAGGAAAATGTTGTGTGAGTTCGTAAACTAAGCGTTGTGGTTTAACTGGAGTTGAGTTACTCTGATAACTTTCTGGTACTTGTACTTCAATCTGAGGAGGCAAATAGGGCGGTTTTTGAGTGCTACCATTCTCCGAGAATGAGGGCTTTGAGTTGACAAAGGTTGGTAAGTTTAGTTTCCCACTACCCTGCATAGCCTCAAGGCGAACCACCAATTCCTGAAAAATAGTTTTGATAGTTCCCTGGAGGTGCAAACCTGCCATCGGAGTACGCCCAAAATAAATGTTGGCATGATGAATATGCACTAATTTATCGTTTAATAGAGCCTTATCCCATGCCGAAGTTGCCCATTGAGCTAAGCTAGTCCCAACAGCCAAAATCAAATCTACTGATTCATCAGTTAAGGCTTGGCGAGCTGTTTTGTGCCCACCAAATCCAAATACTCCACGAGCTAGAGGATGATAAGGATTAATACAAGTTTTGCCATCTTGAGTGGTCATAATGGCGGCATTAATCAATTCAGCGAAAGCCATTATTTCCTGGCTCGCTCCCTTGCAGTCGTGACCTATCAATAAAACAACTTTACGACCTTTGTTGAGAACTTGATATAATGCCTGACAAAGTTCTTCTAATGCTGCTAAATCTACAAACGATGAAGGTTTTGTCAATAACTCGGTAAAGTTAGGATAGGCAATTGGTTCAGGAGCCGGAGAACGAAAAACATCAACGGGGACGCTGATATGTACCGGACCTGGAGGAGATTGAAAGGCAGTTTTCAGGGCAGCAACTAGTTTATTTTCCAATTGCTTGGGGTGGGTAACAATGGTATTGTAGCGAGTACAGCTATCAAACATCCGAGCTGTATCCATCCAGTCAGGAGAAGATTCCTGAAATGCTCCTACACCAAAGCGAGACAATAAGGTTTGTCCGGTGATGACTAGCAAAGGGATGCGATCTGTATAAGCTGAAGCTACTCCTGTAATTAAATTGGTTGCTCCCGGACCTGTTGTTGCGCAGCAAACACCAATTTTTCCAGTTTCCCGGGCATAGGCATCAGCCATACTTGCTGCTCCGCTTTCATGGCGTGAGAGGATGGCCCTCGGGCCTCCTTTTCTTTCGCTGCGTGCTAGGGCTTCATAGAGTGGGGAAATGTGACCACCTGGTACACCAAAAACATATTCTACCCCCAGTTGTCCCAAATAATCAACAACAATATCGCTGAGGATTCTCGGTTCGCTGGGGTCATTTGGGAGATTAGGCACTGTTTTGGTTGGAGCCAATTCTGCTTGCTTCATATAAACCTCTTCATCTAAACATCTTTTTAAGTTGCAAATTAGACTAATTCATCCAAGCAAGTTTTGAGATTATAATTGCTCTGTTCTCCATGATGTTTCTGACTTATATTCAGACTTATATATATACTGTATGATACTTAGAGTTAGATTTTTAAACAAGTCAACTATGGCAATTTCCCAGTCTAAAATTTTTCGAAATTTTTTATAAAAAAAAAGCAGAATTATGGCTAGCGATCGCCTGCCAATGTAAAAAAATAGTATAAATACTTGCATTATTATTTTGGATTTAAACCGTCAGT
>NZ_JAAHIE010000612.1:0-4028 GCF_010671945.1 Moorena sp. SIO4E2 | reverse complement strand
TCTATTTTTAAGGCTTTTTGAAGTATTGTTTTTTGCTCTTGTGTCAGATAATTTTTTGCTGGCATATTTCCTATTATTGGGTTATTTATTAATTTTTATTATACCAATTTAAATGCCGAACAGCTTATTCAACAGTATCAATAGAATGCCCAAATGGGTATTAGATGCTGATATAGCCAAATGCTTTGAAAAAATCAACCATGATGCACTTCTAGAAAAATTAAATACTTACCCATCCATGAGAGGATTAATAAAGTCCTGGTTAAAAGCCGGTGTGATGGATAAGGGAACATTCTCATTTACAAATGAGGGAACTCCGCAAGGGGGTGTAATATCACCACTTTTAGCGAACATAGCCCTCCACGGAATGGAAAAAAGAATCAAACAATTTGCCGAATCCTTAAAGGGAAGTAAAAGAGACAACAAAAAGGCACTAAACTTGATTCGATACGCAGATGACTTTGTCATAATGCACAAAGACCATTACGTGGTAGAAGAATGTCAAGAAGTCATCAATAAATGGCTGAAAGACATGAGTTTGGAATTAAAACCAAGTAAAACAAGGATTACCCACACATACCACGGATTTGATTTCCTAGGATTCAACATTCGTCACTACCAAGTAGGTAAACACCAATCAAAACAAGGTTTTAAAACCATCATCAAACCATCCAAGGAAAAAGTCCTAGAACATCATAAACAGCTTTCCAAGGTCATAGACCAACACAAGGCTGCCCCTCAGGATGCTTTAATAAGACACCTAAAACCCATTATACGTGGATGGTGTAATTACTACAGCTCAGTATGTAGTAAAGAGGTTTATAGCAAACTCGATAGCATGCTCTGGAACAAACTCCAAAGATGGGGTTATAGGAGGCATCACAATAAATCAAAAGCCTGGGTAACCAGCAAATATTGGGGAACCATTGGTGAGGATAACTGGATATTCATGACAAATAAGGAGAATTACCTCCCAAAACATGCCAAAACAGGAATCATCAGGCATAAAAAAGTCAAAGAAGCCAGAAGCCCCTATGATGGAGACCTAATTTACTGGAATAACAGAATGAGCAAACATCCTGAAAGGACCAGTCAAAAGGGAAGACTTTTGAAACGGCAAAAAGGGAAATGCGCTCATTGTGGTCTCACTTTCCGGGATGGAGATTTATTGGAAAAACACCATATAGTACCACGCGCTCTAGGTGGAAGTGACCTAGATAAAAATCTAGAATTACTACACCTACATTGTCACGACAAAAAACACGGAACAAAAATCAATTCCTCAGAATTAGATAAAAATCCGTTCTAGAGGTACCAATGACAAGGGTTCCTATGATGAGGAGCCGTATGAAGGGAAACTTACACGTACGGTTCTGGAGACGAGTCAGTGGGGTGACTCACTGACTTAGTTTAATAAACCAAACGTGTAAGACGTATCGGTGCTTTTGTATTTACATCCAGCATTTTATCGAGTAGTTCCTCATTATCATCTTCAATATCCACGGAATGAAAAATGCCAGCATTATTAATTAGGCCATCTATCCTATGAAAGACATCGAGTGTTTTTTTAATCCATTCATGTTCTGTATTTGGATCAGCTGAATTATAAGAAACCAATAACACCTTATCCTTTGGCAGTTCTAGAATATCTTTGGTTACCCGATCTAAGTCTCTGACGCCAAGGCTGAGAAAAAAGCCATATTCATAGAGTTTGAGTCCAATTGCTTTGCCTATGCCGCGATTAGCACCTGAAATCATCACAACTTTTGCCATGGTCTTTTTATAAAAGCTTTGCCTGCTTATTCATAACAGCTTTTAAACATCTTTGCCGATAATCAGCATAATAATGGTCAGTATAGCCTTCTTGCAATTTGGTGAGAACCCATAGTAATTCCCTGAGCAGGATGGCATCTTGGTGAATGGCGAGTTTATCTCTATTCAGAGATATTTTTGAGTATGCTTGAAGAAACAGCTCAGTTTGCTGGTTATCGAGATGGTGGAAATGGATAAATGCAGCAAGATCAGAATAAAGATCATTCATTCCCGCCATTTCCCAGTCCATAAATATAGTTTTTTGACCTTTCAAAAAATTTCCGTAGTGAAGATCGTTATGGCAAAACTTGATGTCACTCGATTGATGGTACACATCTAATTTATTTCGTATTGTTTCAAAAAAATCTTTAATTTTTATTGTATCATTAGCATTATATTTTTTTAATGAATGCCAGTATCTATCAAGTAAATCTTGAATATGATAGGTATGACTAATCGGGGAAAGTTCATGAATTTTACGGATAGATTCCCCAAAACTCTTCAGTGCTGCTGCAGTTCTGATTTCTTGAAAAGTCCAGACTGGCGCATCAATAAATTCAGTAATTATTGAGTGGTTTTTGGGGTCAAATGCGATCGGCTTCACTCCAAGATCTGCACGATATGCTTTTTTGATAATTGCATATTCTACTTGTCTGTTAATTTGCTGCACTTCTGATGTATGACAAACTTTGATAACAAAAACTCCACTATCTGTATAAACTTTAAAATTTTGGTTATTTTTACCTTCGGTTAATTTTTCAAGCCTGCTAATAGCTACCTTTTTTAGGGAAGGGAGATTTGAAAATACCTGCTCTACAACAATCCGATCGGATTTGTAAAATTCAAAGGGCTGAACACCTGATTCTGCGAAGGTCAGGGTTTCAGAAATTATTTCCGACTGCTGTAGTTGATTCATGAGGATTCCCTTGCCTATTTCTAATTGTTGACTTTTAAAGCTGAGCTATGGTGACTGCTAATGCTGACGGGGTGACAAACAGCGTTAAAAATCTTACTGGGTGTGGGGTGTGGGGTTTTGGGTGTAGGGAAACATCAGGAGCTGGCCAGTTTGGTAGCGATGCAGCTTCGGAACAGGGGAGCCAGTGAGGCCAAAGGGGGTTCCCCCCATGAGCAACTGGCGTGGTTTCCCCCACTCGCGCTTTGCATCAAGAAGAGACGGTTGAATCAGGTTTCAGACCGTTCGCGCAGCGTGGCCTAAAGGCCAAGGAAATTGCTGGGGTTACTCCAAATTCCCTGTCTTGATGCAGTCGCTCATGGGGGAAACCCCCAAGACCGCGCTGCATCGCTTCTATTTTCCCCACACCCCACACCCTTGCACCCTACACCCTGTCTAGTTTTTAGCCTTGTTGTCACCCCCTCAGGTCTGCAGACTCTAGCTGACATAACTCCAGTTGTGGGAGTCTGGTAGGTACCCAGGGTGGTAAGCTCATCTCAATTTGGTATAGATTGTAACTTAAAAAAATCTAATTAAAGCAATTTTTCTTCAAATTGGAAAAAATTTAGGTGCGACCCAAGGCCGTGAGCAATCCCTCACGGCCTTGGAGGCGCGCACCTAGTATTTTGAGCAAGAAAGAATAAACCGTTGCGAACGCGCCCCGCGTCGGCGAAGCCGAATTGCCATTAGGATTTTTCAGATTTCTCAAATCACATTCTCAATAATTCCGAGATTATTGAGAATGTAGGGGGCTTATTGACATTGACGCAGCAGATTTCAGGTTTGTGACACTATATAGCAGTCGAAGTAAAGCTTAAGACATATTTCTGCTCCGAACGCGCCCCGCGTGGCCTACGGCCTTAGTCCCTACTCCCTGCTCCCTTTCAACCAAAATACTCTGTCCTAAACTATACTTCGGTTGCTATAAAAGTTCTTTGATAGCGTTTCTCATAGCTATTAGGTGCGACCCGTGGCGAATTAAATTCTTAATGGGTCAAGCGCACCTAACAAAGATTTCAAAATTAATAAGCAAAAATACTTATCGTATGAATTTCATATCCAGTAGGCATTTCAAAATAAGATGCGTTTACCCTGGTAAATGTGCCCAATGCCTTGACATATCCCCAAAAGTTAGAGTAGACCATCAATAATATGTGCTTATAGTTTAAACCGGATTGGATATTACTCAACCTGGGGCATCCTATGGAAATTTCCTTAATTAAACAAGGGCAATTAAATGCCCAGAACTGGTCTGGCACTGATA
>NZ_JAAHIE010000611.1:0-4033 GCF_010671945.1 Moorena sp. SIO4E2 | reverse complement strand
TTTGTGATGTTGCTTGGTCTTCTGATCTGGTGCCGGTGGTGGCAATTCCCGATTTCGAGCTTTCAACACAGGAGGCACGGCAGGTGTTGCCTGATAGCTATAGCCGTGCTGATGCAGTTTTGAATGTGGCCAGTTTGGGGTTGTTGTTGCGGGGTTTGGAGTCTGGTAAGGGGGATTGGTTACGGGTCGGTTTGCAAGACCGGATACATCAGCCTTATCGCCAAAAACTGATTCCTGGTTATGACGCTGTGGAGGCGGCAGCTTTGGATGCTGGAGCCTATGGCATGGTGATTAGTGGGGCAGGTCCTACTTTGTTGGCTTTGGTGAGTGAGTCCCAAGCACCAGCGGTTCAGGAGGCAATGGCGGTAGCTTGGACCGATGCCGGGATTCAGGCTCAAGTGCGATCGCTTTCTCTAGATTGCCAAGGCACCAAGATTGCTCTGGAATTAAGTAGCTAATACCACATCCCATGGTATGACCCCCTGCTGGTTATAGTTGGTAATTGCTTCTGATTACCCCAAACCTCTTATATCATCTCGGGATAATTACCCTTAATAAAAATCTCCCCCATCTGGCCATCTCCCCATCTCCCCACACGTCCCACCCTCCCCACACTTCCGACCCTCCCTCTAATTATGGGTATTCCACCTGACTTGATATGACCCTATACCATAAGGGTTCTGGGGGTGACCCACCTTAACCTAAAATTTTAACAATTCTTTACTTTTTCGGTAGCAATGGCTACTGAAAAAGTTTTTTTTTGGTTTTTTGGTAAAGAACCTTTGCAAAACTTTACTTTACTTAATATACTGAAATCATGTGGCAATAGGTATTTATTCTTAGCTATGGTCTCCGTGAATTTTCCTTGGATAACGACGATTATTCTGCTGCCCCTAGTGGCATCTTTGGTGATTCCGATCATTCCCAGCAAGTGGCTGAGGATGATTCGTTGGTATGCCCTAGGTGTAGCCGTTCTGGATTTTGTCCTAATCATCTATGGGTTTTGGCATCATTACAATTTCCAAAATTCCGAATTTCAGCTCAGGGAAAGTTATACGTGGATACCCCAGCTTGGCATTAGTTGGTCTGTAGCAGTCGATGGCTTATCGATGCCTCTGATTGTGTTAAGTGGCTTAGTCACTACCTTAGCTATTGTTGCGGCTTGGAAGATTAACCATAAACCGCGTCTGTTTTACTTCTTGATGCTGTTCATGTATAGCGCCCAGATCGGGGTGTTTGCAGCTCAAGATTTAGTGTTGTTTTTCCTAATGTGGGAATTAGAGTTGCTGCCAGTGTACTTGCTCATTTCTATATGGGGAGGAAAACAACGCTTCTACGCCGCAACCAAGTTTATTCTTTACACAGCAGCAGGTTCAGTTTTTATCCTGGTCGCCGCGCTAGTGATGGCGTTTGCTGGAGATACAGTGACCTTTGACATGCAAACCCTAGGGAATCGGCATTACCCGATAGCTTTGGAACTAGTAGCTTATGCGGGTTTCTTAATTGCCTATGCTGTCAAGTTGCCGATTTTTCCGCTACATACCTGGTTACCGGATGCACACAGCCAAGCTTCTGCTCCAGTGTCGATGATATTAGCTGGGGTCTTATTGAAAATGGGTGGGTATGGACTGATGCGCATGAATCTAGAAATGCTTCCTCATGCCCATACTTACTTCGCACCAGTGCTAGCAGTATTAGGTGTGGTCAATATTATCTACGGTGCTTTGCTTGCCTTTAGCCAAGACAATCTCAAACGACGACTAGCTTACTCGTCAATTTCCCACATGGGTTTTGTGTTGATTGGCATTGCTTCGTTCACTGAATTAGGAATGAATGGAGCTATCTTACAAATGCTTTCCCATGGGTTAATCGCTGCTGCCTTATTCTTCCTATCTGGTGTCACCTACGAACGTACTCATACGCTAGCGATGGCAAAAATGGGAGGAATGGCGCAAGAAATGCCCAAAGCATTTGCCCTGTTCACTGCTGGTTCCATGGCATCCCTAGCCTTACCTGGAATGAGTGGTTTTGTGGGTGAGTTGTCAGTGTTTCTTGGAGTCACCACTAGCAGTGTCTACAGCTCATCTTTCAAAGTAGTCATCGTTCTATTAGCAGCAGTGGGATTAATCCTAACTCCGATTTATCTGCTTTCACTGCTCAGACAGGTATTTTTCGGTAAAAATAACTCTGGCATAATTATTGAGAAATACCTAGGGGATGCCAAGCCTCGCGAAATTTTCGTTACCGCTTGTCTGTTAATCCCTATTATTGGCATCGGTCTTTATCCGAAGCTAGTCACTCAAACCTATGATGTAAAAACTGTAGCGGTTGCTGCTCAAATGCGCCAATCATTACCACTCATTGTTCAAGAGGAATCACCTCTATACTCTGGTACCTTCACACCGCCACAGTTACCTAATACCAATCCTCAACCTATTCTTGGGGTTACCAATTACTAAGTACTTCCTGTTTCCGATTAGCGGGAGTTAAACAAAAAGAACGCCCCAAACAAAGCAGGAGCATCCCACTTTGGAAGAAACATACCGCAAATAGCTGTATCATGGTGATTATACCGCTCACATAAAACGATATATTTACCAAAATGAGATGCTCCCAAAAAAATGGGTGCATCTTACTGTTTTGAGGCAAAGTGCGAGTGGTGTAAATCCCCTGTTACCTTGCTGCATCGCTTTTGAAATTAGTAAGTGCGCTTTCCGCATCTAATTATTAAATTCGTCACGGGTCGCACCTGTGGATGTCACAGACTAAGACTGTACCCTTTTCTCCACGAGTGATTCGTAGTTCCTCATCCAGATAGAGAATTTGTAGACGACCTTTGGGCGATCGCTTCATGGTAAATGCTACTTCTCCAGTATCTGGGTTCATCCCTTGGGGGGGTACTAAACCGAACATCAACTTGAAAAAACCAGACATCAATTTTTCTGTCCAACTTTTCTGTGAAGATGGGCATTGATCACCAAAAATGGCTTGCCAATCTTTTAGATTTGTTGATGGATGGGGGGCTAAAATACCTCCTGTAAATTGTACTTGTAGCACCCAATCACTAACGGGATAACAAACGCCTTGGTTGCGTACAATTCCCCTGATTTGAGGCATAGACTCATCAACGGTCGTAAATTCCACAACGATATCATAACTACGCTGTTGACCATCTCCCAACAAAAATACAGGTTGGACAACTCGGTCAATCACCAGTTTTAATCCTGTGGGTTGAAACATATTAAAAGCAAGACGACCGAGAGTGTAAGCATACTTACCCTCTGCCAGTTGCTCTCCTCCCGGAAAATTAGGTGCGCTAATTAACAACCATTCATGGTCCAGGAGTTCCCCATGACCTGTTGGTGCTGTTGTCGGATTGAGTTGACATAAATGATTAATTGCAGCAATTACGGCTTCATCCTTAGTATTGCCACCACAAGCCGCAAGCACTTGACGCAAAGCTGTTTTAGCTGATGTACGTTTTTCTGAATCTACGACTACCATATTAGTAATAATTTTAGCTGTCCTGATGCTACTTTATATCATCCTAGATGGTTGATTTTTTATTGACTATTTTTTTCAAAAAATGTTACATTTATTATGACTAAAAATCCCATACTTTTTTTTAAAATTCCTACTATGTCTAGCATGGTTTTACAGTCCGTAACCTCTCAAACTAAGGCAGTGCAAGAACTGGCAGCAGGTGGCTCTGATCCAGAAGTCTTTGACTGGCAAGAAGTTTGGTATCCTGTTTCTTACATCGAGGATTTAGACAAATCCCAGCCCACTCGCTTCACTTTGTTAGAGCAGGATATTGTCCTCTGGTGGGACAAGCATGAACAGATGTGGCGAGCTTTTGTCGATCAATGTCCACACCGTTTGGCTCCACTGTCTGAAGGTAGAATTAATCAGGATGGATGGCTAGAATGTCCCTATCATGGCTGGGCTTTTTCCGGAACAGGCCAGTGTGAAGTCATTCCACAGCAAAAAGAAAGGGGAAAGGCTGAAATTTCCCAACGTGCCTGTGTCAATT
>NZ_JAAHIE010000610.1:0-4038 GCF_010671945.1 Moorena sp. SIO4E2 | reverse complement strand
TCAGCTATCAGCTATCAGCTATCAGCTATCAGCTTATGCCCGTAGCGCAATCGGTGCTTTTGAATAAAATAAGCTGACCACTGACCACTGACCACTGACCACTGACCGCCCATCCCTGGCCAAATCAGCTCACCTTAAAATCAGAAATCGTCTCAATCCACACCCTAGCCCCACATTTTAATGGATCATCTGGACGATACATCACCCGACAGGGGCCATTCACCTCTACCGTATGACCATAAATATTTTTAGAACCCCGTTTCACCGTGATCACAGGGTTGCGATCGCCCGTCTTGAGATTGTTGCGAATTACCTTCTGATTAACGTGGATCACAGCTTTGGTGTACTCCGTACGCTTTGACCAATTCCGCTTCGGTCCGCGAGTACCAGGGGTGACCACCGGCATACCGTCAAACAGAGGAATCACCCAAGTTCTACCCACCTTATAAGCCCCCTTAACTCTGCCCTTGCCCAGCAGGAAACGGACGCGAGTGGCAGAAACACCTAGTAATTCAGCAGCTTGAGCGGTAGAAATCATCATGGCGGTAAAACCATTGCTTTAACAATACTGTTATATTAACACAAGTTCTCAGAAGATGCAATCGTTTAGAAAAACTATTGCATTGACACTATCTCTAGCTAGAGGGTGATAAGGGTAGTAAGAGAGTAAAGAGTCAAGGGGGTTAAAAAAACTGTTGCATTAACGCTATCTCTAGCTAGAGGGTGGTAAGTGTTTTAAAAGTTGTAAGAATGTTAAGGGTGGAAAGAGGGGTAAGAAAAACTGTTGCACTGACACACTAAATTGGTGAGCATCACTTTTTTGAGAACCGGTATGCGATCGCGTAGCGGTGCTTGCGGCACATCGCTATTTTGAGAACCGGTATGCGATCGCTATTTTGAGAACCGGTATGCGATCGCTATTTTGAGAAGCAGTATGCGATCGCTATTTTGAGAAGCAGTATGCGATCGCTATTTTGAGAAGCAGTATGCGATCGCTATTTTGAGAACCGGTATGCGATCGCTATTTTGAGAAGCAGTATGCGATCGCTATTTTGAGAACCAGTATGCGATCGCTATTTTGAGAACCAGTATGCGATCGCTTTTTGAGAACCGGTATGCGATCGCTTTTTGAGAAGCAGTATGCGATCGCTTTTTGAGAACCGGTATGCGATCGCTTTTTGAGAAGCAGTATGCGATCGCTTTTTGAGAACCGGTATGCGATCGCTATTTTGAGAACCGGTATGTGATCGCTATTTTGAGAACCGGTATGTGATCGCTTTTTTGAGAACCAGTATGGGATTGGCCTACGGCCACGCTACGCGAACGCACCAAATACAACTAATACAATTCTCGTTACTGTTGCCAGCTCCAGTTCCTAATAGCAGTCGAAGTAAAGATTAAGACATCTTTCTGTTCCCTGCTCCTCTTCTCTCCTCCCACACTCCCCACACCTCCCACACTCCCCACCCTCCCCACACCTCCCACACACCCCACACCCCACACCCTACTCCCTACCCCCTACCCCCTACCCCCTACTCCCTACTCCACTTCACAACCAATTTCCCAACAAAATAAAAGCCGACCAGTAAAAGGGGTGACTAAATTCCGGCGTCTGCAACAGCTCCTGTTGAGCTTGACCCAGAGCTTCAGCCTTGGTAACTTTGCCTGTGGCTAACCTCTGATAAAAGTGAGTCATTAACTCTGCAGTGGCTAGATCGTCCACATACCAGAGACTGGCAATGGTACTGCGTGCCCCAGTACGCACTGCTACTCCAGCCAATCCCAAAGCCGCTCGGGAGTCTCCTGCCGCTGTCTGACAAGCACTGAGGACGAGTAATTCAATCGGATTTTTTTGCTTTTGATCCGCTGAGATCAGAGTATTTAACTCATTGAGATTGATTACGTCGTCCCAGGTCAGGAGAAAGGTTTCTTCAGCTACTGAACTGAATTGACCATGAGTGGCTAGATGGAGCACTTCGTACGCAGAGTTATTAACTTCTGTATTGAAGTTGGATTCAGTAAAGGATTCATTGAGTAGAATCAATGAGGGAACTTGAGCCATGATATTCTCTAATTCTTCCTTCACCCCAGGAAGTGCTCCTAAATTGGGACGATGGGGACGAGTTTCCGTGACTCCAGCAGCCAGAACTGAAACGTTTTCTCTGACATTGGCTTGAGAGTCGATTAATTGTAAACTAGGTGCTACCGCAATATTATATTTCTCGATAGCATAGTTTTCCCCGTCATAAAGCACAGACATGGGAATATTCCGCAGGGCTCCGTCTGGAATAAATACTAGGGTGAGGATGTTGCTGTTGGCTAGTTCCGCTTCAATGGGGGTGATTAACCAGTCGTGTATTGTTTGCAAGTTTTCCTTTTCAAGACCTCGCCAAGGGCTAGTAATAGTTCTCCAAGCCAAAGCCAATTGTTGTTCTATTTCTGTTTGAGGTAAGTTAGTGGTGATTTGGCGCAGAGGTTGCCCGGGCAAGGTGACAATTACTTCCAGGCGGTCTGGCAAGATAATGGTATAGAATATCGCGGCTTTTGGGTCTATTTCATCGATATTAACTGGTTTAGCATCTAGACAGGCATCCCTAAAAAAGTTGTCTAGTTCTGCTAGTTGCAGGGATTCAATCACATCTCGTGCTTGTTTGAGGTTTTCTTGAGATGCATTGGGTTCTAGGAGTAGTCCTACTAATTCTCGGTAGACTGGTTCGACACTTTCTCGAAACTCAAACTGAATATCGCTACTAATCGCGACTAGGTCGCTACGAATCGATTGCAGGGTTTGCACCGATTGAGAATAGGCCGCGATCGCACCTTTTTTATCCTGTTTTAGATTGAGGATTCTTCCTAGTTGCCATTGCCATTGATAGGCTAAATCGGGAGCCTGGATTTCTTGAGCAATTAGTAAGGCTTTTTCGGTCAAGTCTTGGGCTTCATCAAGACGTTGATTGTATTTGTATAAGGTTCCCAAGTTACCAATGGCTTCTGCTTCCGCTCGTTTATCTCCTAAATTCCTAGCCAACTTAATAGCATCGGCGAGATAAGTAGCCATAGATTTGGGAGTTTTTAGTTGTGTCTTTTCAGATTTTAATAGGATTTTGGCTAGCTTAATTCTAGCCTTTATTGCTCTTTGACTTGGAGATAATCTCGTTAAGGTATAGTCTATAGCTGGCAATAACGCTCTGGCTCGTGACCACTCTTGTGTAGCTATCAATACACTCAGTTGATTTAATTGTCCCTGAATTTTAATATCTGCTAAGGGAGATTCCTTGACAACCCGTTGATAGAAATCCATTGCGGATTCTGTTTCTCTTTGTAATCTAGCTGTATCCCCCAAACTGAGTAGACTTTCAGCAATCAAAGTCTGATTTGGTAAGTTTTCGGCGATGGCTAAACTTTGTTGTAAAATTTCTTGAGATTCCTTGAATTTACCCACTCTCCTGAGGACATCACCTAGGTATTGAAGGGCTGTACTTTTGAGAGCGCTATCGGGTTGGTCTTGGATACTTTCCTTGATTTGATTTAACGTTTTAGTCGCTTGATTATACAACCCTAATATTCGTAAGGCTTGCACTTGGTAAATCTGACTTTCCGTTAATCTAGTTAAGTCTCCAAGCTCTTGGTAGATAGCACTAGTTTGCTGCCAAGTCGATAAGGCTTTTTGCCCTTGACCTAGTGATAAGTATACTTGTCCTTGGACTGACAAAATTTGGGCTTGTAATTGTTGACTTTCCTTGGTTAAGGGGAGTTGTGAGAGTTGGGTAAAACTCTGGGATATTGTCTGTTCAGCTTGTGCCCAGTCTCCCAAACGTTGATGAACTAAAGCTAGATTGACCAAGGCGTTAATCTCACCAATAAAGTCTCCTCTATCGCTGTAGTTACTAATAATTTGCTCCAACAATGGGATAGCCTTTTGGTATTGACCTGTTTCATAGAGTTGTTGGGACACGCGCTGCTGCGCGCGAACGTCGAGCGCTACGTCGAGCTCGCCTCCGGCGTTGGCGTCGACGCGCGACGCGTTGGCTCGTCGAG
>NZ_JAAHIE010000061.1:0-23638 GCF_010671945.1 Moorena sp. SIO4E2 | reverse complement strand
TGTAAATAAATATTACATTTTGTTAGATAATGATTAGAGTATTTACAGACTTTGACGGTCCGATCATGAATGTGTCGGAGCGTTACTATCGGGTTTACCAGTTTTGTCTCAAAGAAATCCAACGCCCTAACCAGCCAATCCTGCCCATGTCCAAGGCGGAGTTTTGGCAGTGTAAGAGGGGGCGTGTTCCGGAGATAATTATTGGTATTCGTTCAGGTCTCGATCCCAGCCAAGCTGAAGCATTTGCTCAGCTGCGCCGTCAAACTGTACACACTCTGCCCTACTTAGTCCATGATCAACCGGTTCCCGGAGCGATAGATGCCCTGGAAAAATTACAACAAGCAGGTATAGATTTAGCCGTCATGACCATGCGTCGGGTGCGAGAGCTTGATGAAGCGTTCAGTCGCTTAGACCTGGAGCAATTTTTCCCCCCTAACCGACGGTATTGCCTGAGTAACGACTATGTTAAGACCGGTGACACTAAAGATAAACCTTTGCTAATGGCAAAAGCCCTAAAAAAACTCCCAGCTGCCTCTGATGTCTGGATGATTGGCGATACAGAAGCGGATATAGTGGCTGCCAAAACCCACGGTATTAAAGCAATTGGAGTTTTATCTGGAATACGCGATCGCACTCAGCTCAATCTCTACGAACCAGATTTTATCGTCAATAATCTCACTGAAGCGGTAGATTTAGTTCTAGACACAGCACTGCTACAAGCCGTATGATTGTGCGATTTTAGCTGATCCGGCTAGAGCGCGCCCTACACCTGACCCTCGGTCAGGGTGGGATGAAATGAACCGTGAAAGTTCAAGTGATTTTTTATTTCAAAAAATGGCGTGGTTAAATTATCTCAAAATTTAGGAAATTATATCACTAACTCGCCGTGCAGACCAGGGAACTTCGGATCAGTTAACAGAAAGGGTTTGATCAACTTTAATTTTATTAACACAGTTAAGAAAATTGGCTCTCTAGCCTGTGGCTATGATAAATATTTATAAAATAAAAATATTTATAAAATAATCGCGCTAAAGTCTTGGCTTACAGGGCTTGTGGTGATTTAAAAAAGCAATTTTTATGAAAACTGCTTTTCATGGTCATGATGCAGTCGCTCCCCATGAGCGACTGGCTTGGTTTCCACGGGGCAAACCCAGGCAAGGGTAGAGAAGTTTGGGAGATATCACATCAAGGGGAAAAGCACCACTACGAGACAAGTTAGTGCTTTTGGAGGCACGTCCTAATCCCCAATCCCCCATGGCTATTTTCAACGTAAGAAGCAACTAATCACCCAAAGCAAGACAAATGTCACCAATGTAGCCAGTTCTTCTGTTTTCAAGTCTAGGTTGGTGAATTGGCTTTCCAGAGAATTCCCCAGCAAACTTCCCAATCCCACACCTAAAAACAGACCTGCCAGGGTTAGCAACACCGCACGACCAAATTGTTGTTCTTTCCGATTGAGGAAATAGATCGTGAATCCGAAGCCTATAGCCATCACCAACGGCAAAATCGAGTTTCCGGATGAGGTGTCAAGGACAGTAGCACTGCTTAAGATTAAGAACACTGCACTCGGCCAGATTATGTCTTCTCTTGTCGGAGTATCCCACAACCGTTTCAGCCACTCAGGAGAGTTATTAACTGGTGTTTGGGGAAAACTCGGTGGAGCTTGAGAAGCCTTCTCCGGGAAACGAATGCGATCAGGAACTTTAATCTTTCCTTCCTGGCGCATCCTAAGTCGATCCATAATAATGGCATCGTAGGCCGCCTCTACGGTATCTAAAAGCTTTTGGTTACCACGATGCTTTTGGATCAGGCGACCTTTGGCATCCTGAATTTCATCAAAGGACGCTTCTTCCGTAACCCCAAGCTGATCATAGGGATTGTTATCACTCATTCAAGACCTCCGAGACATCCCTTGTTTTCACATACCTTCTTTTCATTAGTATGACAGCAACTTTAAACTAGTTATGTATATGTTAAGGTTAGGCACGAGAAACTCTCAACCTTGCTCTGGGTAACCACTGTTCACAGAGTCGTCTTGGTTGAGGGTGGTGTCAATGCCCCTGGGTGCTAGTGTAGCTTGATCTTCAAACAGCAGTGCCGCAGTGAAGTCAACACAATGCCGGTGCATCTCAGTTTTTTGGCCAAATCACCGGAGAATTCCTGAATAATGTTAGAACCGTTAGTAAATCCATATAGACTCATCAAGGCTATGGGTTTTTTGCTCTTTAGAACAAGAAAAAAAGACTTTTTGCCGTGGTTCGGGAAGTCCTACTGTGGGGGAATTTTGAAAATAACTGATCTGCCTATGCGATTGACCAACTATTGGCATTGCCTAATAATCTGAGGATAATTGTCTACAATGCCCAACAGCACCGTTGGTGTCAAAACACTCTGCGTCTTAAATTTGTGATCCCGTTTTCCGTGGAAAGTTATGACCGCCGCCAAGATTCTTGTCGTAGATGACGATCCGGCAATCCGAAATTTAATTCTACGCTTCTTAAGTCAAAAGAATTTTCAAATGCAGGCTGCTCAAGATGGCAAGACGGCTCTTGCCACATTTGAGCAATTTAATCCAGATTTAGTCATTCTAGATGTGAATTTGCCTGACGCCCTTGGCTACAACCTGTGTCAGCAAATGCAGAGCCGCACTGATGTCTTTGTCCTCTTGCTCACCAGTCGGTCGGATGCTGCTGACAAAAATCAAGGATTTCAACAAGGTGCTGATGACTACATCACCAAGCCCTTTGATTTACAAGAGCTGGAAAATCGAGTTAGAGCAATTTTGAAACGGAAGCGGGCTGTTACTGCTACTGAAGCAGAACGCCTAGTCTTCGACCATTTAGTCATCGACCCAGGGCGCAGGGAGGTAACTATAGACGAAATACTTATCCCTCTAACTGCTCTGGAATTTGATCTACTCCATTTTCTGGCCTGTCATCCGGGTCGGGTCTTGCGCCGTTCTGAGTTAATCCAGGAAGTCTGGGAGTACGATTATGTGGGAGATCAGCGAGTAGTTGATGTCCATATCGGTCAAATTCGCCGTAAAATTGAGGTGAATTCCAGTGACCCTTCCTTGATTCAGACAGTTCGAGGTGTTGGCTACAAGTTTGAGGCACCTTCTACTAAGAAGAATGAGAAAAATGGTAAATCCAGTAGCTAACTCATTGTTGACACTCCACGACTATTCAAACCCCTTGCTCGTGGAGCGTCAATGGTTGCCAAGGCAATCGACTACTGAGTTACCGGACTAGAGTTAAAGAGTCGTCTAGTAGAGCACGGCGGAAATAAAGATAGGATTCAAAAATAGCCAAACGCTTATGTAATAAGCATTCAAGAATTGTTAATACCATAATTTTTAATTCCCCGCAGCAGTACTAGTCATCATCCCTGCTTTGGTCTAGCCTCTTGCTGAAATGGCTCGAAGTCCCTGGGATTAGCTTTTTTGAGAGGGAGTCGTAGCATGATTGTTTGATTCTGCTGTATCAACTTCTGCTGTAGCAACTTCTTTGGTGGTAATTTGATCAGATTCACTTGGGGTAGGGGTGTTCAGCCCTTGCTCTATCTGTTGTGCCTCTAGCTTAAACTGATTTTCAAACTCCTTGGAGGCATCTTGAAAGCCTCTAATCGCTTTACCCAGACTACGACCAATTTCTGGCAACTTCTTAGGGCCAAATACTAATAGGGCAATGACCATAATCAACGCCATTTCCGGTAAACCCATACCAAAAACGTTCATTATATAACCTCCTGGGATTTGTCAAGTGCTGGTTTGCTGTTACTAGTTTGCTGTTATTAGTATTCCACATTTGATCCAAATTGACCGCTGTTCCGTTGAACTAAGCCAGTTGAACTAATCCAATTTAACCAAATTATTTTAACTAAAGGTATTAATCCCAGGGACTTCCTAGCCTATCCATTGCTGTCAACAGCATTAAAAAACCCGGACAAGCCGGGAGGGAGCTGAAATATTTGAAATGTTTGATTAGCAGTTGAGCCTGGCAGTATACTACTGCCCTAGGCTTGTCCAATCAACATTGAAACCTTGAATGAGGATTGATTTGTTGTAAATCTGCAAAATAATCAGCAAAAAGACGAAAAATAGCCCCATAAAGACTCCCATTACAGGAGTAGTGCCCCAACCTGGGGCAACTTTACCATATTCCGAGTTAAGGGGTTTGAGAATATCTCCTAGCCGAGTTCTTTGTGCCATGGGTAAATTGAGTTTATGGTAAATTTAGATTTATGTTAATAGATATTGTGACTACTCCCACATCAAATTAAAGATTATGATGTGGGCGCGCTCTTACTCACGAATGAGAATTGCTGCTCCTCGGCGGAAGCCGACGCGGGGCGCGTTCGATATCCTGTACCGATTTACCACAGCCATTGAGCGGCAGTCCAACCGCCATTAATCCACGATTCAATAGGTGCATTTTCCAATGGCCGGGGAACCCGGCCTTGGGTCGCACCTCAATATTGATACCACTGTTTCAGTCCAAAATCAAGAGACCCCGTCAGGCAATTCCCCGGAGACGAAACCTTAGATAGGGTCGCCTTATTACAAAAGACTTAACCCTTTTATGCAAGACGGTTCGCGGAGCGGCTATGGGCGAGCATCACCTATAAAGGCGACCCTATCTTACGGTAACTTCTAACCCGCTAACCCTTACTGGCACTGCCAGACGCTGCTTAACACGGGTATAACGGGAGACCCCAAGCCTTGTGTAGGTTGGAAATTTTGTGAGCTACCGACCTTAGTCGATGGATACCATGTATCAGCTTACACTAAGGAGGCACTAAACCAAAGACATTTATGCTCAACAAGCCGCTTGAATTCAATGAATCCAGACTCGGCAATAGTTTGAGAGAGTTTGCGCCAGCTGCACATCCTTAAGACATGTTTAACTTGCAGGACTATCAAAGCGTGGTTTTTGCCTAAGTACCTGGTGAGGTAAGGGTCGTGGAAATTACAAATTTATATTTGCCGGATGTGGGGCTACATACCCAGTGATGACGCGCCACGTCACCTTTTCCCAAGACAATTAACACATTATTAACACAGTACCTTATATTTGTCAAGCCTGCCGTTCACCACAAGTAATCTTTTTGAGGGACTAGGATTTTTTGATCAACAAACATCAACAAAAGTACACGAAAATCTAAAATATTGTCGAACACTGTCTAACACTGTATAGTATTTATCAGTTTGGCCATGTCTGTTAACAGTGTTAAGATTATGTGCTATTCTTAAAAAAAAGCAATAAAACTAAAATTTGTTAAGACAACATCAAAAAAAGCTACCATTGACTCTGATTCTACTCCTAACAATAGATCCCCTTTAGCTCGCGTTTGGCCTGATCGTTAAAGCACAGGTAGGGGTAGCTGCTCCCATGCTCTCCCTCAAGTAGTCAGCTAAATGTGGAGGTTTGTCGAGGTTTTAGAGAGCAGAGTCTCAAAAAGAAAACAAACTAATATTTTATTTCAGCCATGGAACCCGCAATAGTCCTTAGCATTGTTATCCTTGTTTTTGTGATCGGTATCACTGGTATATCCATTTACACCGCTTTTGGACCCCCTTCAGCGGAATTAGTAGATCAGTTTGAAGAACATGAAGACTAAGAAAATGGTGTTCCATTCAAACCGGGAAAGTCACAAGCGATTAGGGTAGCACAACTCAACTATCAGTTAACCGCTACCCTTAGGCAAAACATAGCCTTGGGCAACAGACCAAGCATTCCCTTAAGCATAGAAGGTAGATTAAAACTTGATCGTCAAACTGTTGTCGTGTCCATTGAGTTCGGAGCCTTGAGGAGCCGGAATTTGCACGGTAAATGTAGTCCATCTCTGAGAGCTTTCTACCTGAATGATGCCGTCGAGCTGCTTGACTAGCTCCTTTACCAAAGCTAGACCTAATCCTGTACCACCTCTCTTCCAAGGATCAGCATTAGGAATGCGATAGAACTTATCGAAGATGTGGGGTAATTCCGTATCAGCAATCTCAGCTTGATTGCTGATTTTAAATATTACCTTGGGTACGGTATATGATCCGACCAAATCCTGATTGTTTTGGTAAAAAAACTCAAGAATAATCTGCCTGTTGGCTGGAGTATATTTACAAGCATTGTTGAACAGTTCTGTCACAATTCGCCCGAAGCTGGTCTTGTCAATCAAAACCGATGGCAAATTATCTGACAGAGTCAACTTCAGGATTTGCTGTTGTGCCTGGATACGGGAGCAAAAGGAATCAATGATTTGGTGTAACCAGATTTTCAAGTCTACTACTGTTCTCGAAACCTGATAAGAGGCGGTTTCTAAACGCTGCAAGTCGAGTAAATCGTTGATTAGTTCAATTTCTCTGTAACACTCAGATTCTAAAATCTCTGTATAGCGCTGTCGTCGTTGACTCTCCGGAGCAATTTTGAGCATCTGTATTGCCATTTTCATATTGGATAGAGGTGTGCGCAGTTCATGAGAAACGGTACTTAAGAAATCATCTTTGAGCATGTTTAGTCTCTGTAGTTCCTGGATTCTCTCTCGTAGTTGTTGGGTGCGCTCAAGTACTTGCCGTTCTAAGTCGGTGTTGAGGTTAGCCAGACGCTGATAAAGCTGGCCTTGCTGAATTGCGATCGCAAGTTGCTCAGCCATCGACTGCACCAAAGTCACTGCGCCATCAGACCATTGGTAATCACTATCAATCTTGATCAGGCACAGTTTTCCCCAAAGGCGGTTTTGAAACCTTAGTGGTACAAGTAACCCATGGCAACTATCCTCAAGGTTTAAGTTGCAGCTATTGTTAATACGCACCACTTCGAGATTTTTGATCTTGCGATTAATCTCATTGTCCGCATCGGGAGTTTCAGCCCCCAAAGGGCTACTCAAGTTAGGGTGTTTACTACATTGAGATACCGTTAACCAAACCTGCCGCTGTGGCAGATATTCTTGAATTTCTACTAGGTCAACGTCCAACAGCTGACTAATTCCTTGAGTGGCTGTGCTAAAAATCTGCTCTAAATCAAGAGAGCTACGAATCTTTTGAGTAAACTGATTGAGCGTTGCTTCCCGTTGGGCTTTGAGTTGGTTTTCCTGATAAATTTGAGCCTGCTGAATCGCAATTCCTACATGGTCTGCTACTGATTTCCACAAATTTCTTTCCCAAAACTGCCACTGTCGTGGTCTACTACACTGATGGGCAACCAGTAGTCCCCACAGAGGTGAGTCTTTAGGTTGGTTTTGGTCTAGTTGAGGGTCACAAATGATCGGAACTACCAAGTTAGCAACGACTTGAAACTGAGCTAGGCAATTAACTTCATAGGAGGACAAGCCCCCAGAATCAGAATAGATATCTTCAATCGCTTGGATTGGAGCATACCGGTACTGATTAGCATGGGTTTCCCAGAAGTGGGGATTATACATTTCCCTACCTGTAATCGGCTGCCAGGGTGATTCTACAGACTCTACTGTGAATCTACCTCTCCAATCCGACTCGAAGCGATAAACTGCTACCCGATCTGCTTGTAACAATCGACGAACTTGATTAACTGTGGTATTTAGAATTGTCTCCACATCTAAAGACTTACGAATGCGGGCTGCAAAGTTTTCCCGAAGGGAATCACCCATTGCCTGCCTCAGCTTATCTTGAGCCACCTGGTTAGACAGTGCGTTCGCGTAGCGTGGCCTATGGCCAATCGCGTAGCGTGACCTACGGTCAATCTCTGCCTGTTTGCCCTCTTTAGCATCAACGACAGTTGCTACAAAACCAATCTGTTTCCCTACCTGATCTTCCAGGACACTAATCCTAAAATCCCTAGCCAATTGGCTACCGTCTTGGCGTTGAATGAGCAACTCACCCTGCCAAAACTCTAACTGGGACAATTGAGCAAAAATTTCTTTGATGGCAGCATGACTTCTAGGGGGAAACATGATCTCGGATAGCTGCGACCCAATAACATCTTGGGCTTGCCATTGATATAGCTTACAGGCATAACTATTCCAATGGATAATTGTTCCATCCATATCTATGGCAATAACCCCAATAGGTAAGTTATCTAATAAACAAGCCTGAAAGTGAATTTGCTCTTGTGCCTTTTGGTATTTGGTTTCCTGAGCTAATAAAATTTCTTGAAGCTGCTCACAAGCTGCTTCATCGACTGTAAGCTCACGTAGAATCTGGAACTGCTCTAATCTCATCATTGATGTCTCAAAATCGAACGATCAGCTCTCAATTCAACAGTTACCATCAGCAAATGTAGCTGTAGTGACTGGGGTGGTTGTATTTCTCACATCAGCCTGTTTTCTATTCTTACCTGTACTCAGATGCAGAAAGTTGAATTGATTTGCCATAGCTAGTTGACTAAAAAATTTCCATATATACAGCCATAGCATTCCCAAAACTATGACTCAGAGCGACAATTGTGTAGAAACATTGATCTAGCAAGCAGGTCAGAACGATTACTTTACCAGACAGCTGAGTAGATTCTTAACGGATCACAACCGTTGCTCATACTCCCCTGAGGTTAATTGTCAACCAAACCCCCAACAAACTACGATGTCCTCTAATTTAGAACAACTTTCGGCTCAGCTGGAAAGCCCTAACATGCGCGATCGCTTGATGGCTCTGGCATCACTACGGGATGTTCAAGCCAGTGATGCCGTGCCCCTAATTAAAAAGGTACTTGATGATCCCAATTTACCAGTTCGCTCTATGGCTATATTCGCCCTGGGAGTCAAGCCTACGGAAGAATGCTACCCAATTTTGGTCAAATTCATGGCAACTGACCCAGATTACGGAATTCGTGCTGCTGCTGCTGGGGCTTTGGGATATCTAGGTGACCCCAAAGCCTTTGAACCTCTAGTTAGGGCGTTCTACGAAGATACTCAATGGTTGGTACGTTTTAGTGCTGCTGTTTCCCTAGGTAATCTCCAAGATCCCCGTGCTCGTGATGTGCTGACCAAGGCGTTAGATAGTCAGGAAGTACTAGTCCAACAAGCTGCTATTGCTGCTTTGGGGGAAATCAAAGCTACAGAAGCTATAGACGATATTCTACGCTTTGCCCAGTCAGAGGATTGGATAGTGCGTCAACGTTTAGCAGAAGCCCTCGGTCAACTGGGTCAGGACAAAAGTATCTCGGCATTAAAGTATTTGGCAAAAGACAGCCATCCTCAAGTGTCTGAAGCTGCTCAAATGGCTATATTGCGTTTGTCTGAAGCCTCAAGCTAGTGTAGCATCCTGGTAATTGGGCTAATCATAGCGCGATAGAATCAACAGTGCACCACTTGATTCCAATTACCAACATCACTGATCTACCACGATCTACCACAAATTTTTACAATCTTAGCCAATGGATATTAAAGAGTTTTTTGAGCAGAGTGCTGGCAGATGGTTTTCTCAACGTACTAGTAATCATATTACCTCTCAACCCATGAAAAATGGTAAGTCCAACATCACTATGGAAATGCTATCTGGTGATGCCCCAGAGGTGATAACACTCTGTAAACAATACCAAATAGAGCCTGGTATGGCTATATTTGGTTTAAAAGTGATTTGGGACGGTACAGTAGTAGGAGAGCAGAAAAAGCAAACTGGTTCCACTGTTGTTGTAGCTGTTCCCAACCCAGAAAATCCTGACATTGGCAAACTATTGCGAACTAATGGTGATGTTGAAGAAACTTCCTTTCTTGATGCAATAGCGAGTGGGGGAAACCCCCTTTGGCCGACTGCATCGCTAAAATGTCGTTACAGTATCAGCCAGGATGATGTTTTAACAATGATTACAGAGGGGAAAACTCTATATGCTGAAGAACGTTTTTGGTTTGCTAGCCCTAACTTTCGCTTACGAACTAACGTTCTCCAGCAGGGGGGGCAATTAACCATGGCTTCTTTGGCCACAGAAATTCGTCTTGGTGTTACCTGAAAGGTAAGCATTCAGTCAGCTATCAGCTATCAGCTATCAGCTATCAGCTATCAGCTATCAGCTATCAGCTATCAGCTATCAGCTATCAGCTATCAGCTATCAGCGAACAGCGATTAGCGCTACGCGCACGCTGTCTTGATGCAATAGCGAGTGGGGGAAACCCCCTTTGGCCGACTGCATCGCTACTTGAGGTGCTTTTGAATAAAACAGGTAAGCATTGGTTTAATCTGAGTTACCTCCCAGGGTCGAAGCCTGTGCCACAAGGCACCTCAAGTAGCGTGAGCCAAAAGCTCACGGCTGACCGCTGACCACTGACCACTGACCGCTGACCGCTGAATGCTTATAGTCTCAATTATTAGTATTTATGTTATTGACTACAAAAGGCTTATCGATAGGTTTTGGTTCTTTACTGTAAGCACTTTCCAGGACTTTGTTCCTGACTAAATTTGCCTCATATTCAGAAAAATAGCCAATCAGGGTACCTCGCCACACTTTCCTGAGCATATATCTCTCTGATGGCACCTGTATATAACCGGCTGGGGCATAGTTATCTTTTATAAATGAATCAGACTTAATCACCTGAGAATTTTTAATATAATCATGTTTTGATTTAAATAGCTTACAATTGTAATTGTAAGCCCATTTGTTAGATATAACGACTCGTTTAAGATTTATTTTATTCAATAAATAACTTGTTGGTACAAAAACAGCAAATTTGCCATCAGGAATCTTAGCACAGGCTCGGGCAGAGTAGTTTTCAAAAATTATTTGGGCAAATAATGTCAGCTGTATTCCAAAAATTAGTCCGGCTATTAAACCAGAAAATAGGGGAAAATAAAAACTTTTTTCATGCATCCAATTTACCTCTATTTACTGTGACTAAAGGACTTTATAATGGAATTAATTATATAAATTAATCGCTAGATATATACCTAATATATTAAATATTAATGAAGATTACTTGATAGTTTGATGAAAGTTTATAAAAAATAATTTAATCACAATGGGGTATGCCATAGGGGGATCAGGGAGGATTTGGTATGATTAGCTCCGAACGCGCCCCGCGTGACCAAAGGTCAATCGCGTAGCGTGGCCTACGGCCAATCATCCCACGGGGATTAATCGTGGGATGGTTAACTTTGATCCAAGTTAACAGTGGCCTGAGAAAGACTCTGTGCCTCTGACCTATTTTCAACCTCCTGATCTTCCGCTGAATCACTGACCTGCTTATCGACTACGGTAGCTGTGACTGTACCAGAGTCTTGGTGCTGGACAACTGCCTTCAGCTTTTGGTAGACATCTGAAGAGTCTGGTGGTGGATGAAATTGGTGAATTGGCTTCTTGTTAAGCTCATAACTTGACCAATCTACATTGTAGCTAGGACTAGCACGGGCTTTGGTCAGAGGCTTTGGGAAGCTTTCTCTGGGCTTGACTGATTTTTCAGGTATTTTGGATGATATGCTCTTGGCTGGGGGGGAAGTGTCCTGTTGGCCTGTTGGTGGTGCTTGGAGTGTCTTTGACTCAAGCATCCCTTGCTCTGGTGTAGTTTCATCGGAACTAGTACCTAGAGAGGTTTCAGCAACATTGTCTACCCACTGTAAACTTAGTTCTAAGCTCTCGGTTGTGGATCTACTATCAACCGGAGCGGTTAAATTTTGGGGAAATTTACGACAAACCATCCGCTCAAACTCATGATTAAAGCGATATATAGGCTGTCCTCGTCGTAACCAGACTGCCAAAATTTGCTCTACAGATATCGCTTTGTAACGCCCTTGATAAAGTGCCTCAATCACCGCTAGACGCACCCAATTGGCAGGATAGTTCTCAAGCCATAGATTGACTAATTCTTCTACAGTGTAACCCCTGAGCTCAAACCCATAGTGACTGAGCAAGGCAAGGGCATAGGCAATGGCTAAATCTGAGTCATTGGTCATGGGTAAAAGGGCTCAAGGTGGGAAGGTGGTACGATTCCAGGTGGAAAGGTCGCACATGTGGCAAATTATTGACGCACAGCGGCTTCTGGCAACGTCGCTTGGTAATATAACCTATATCCTGCAACCAGCAACCTGCAACCTGTAACCTGCAACCTGCAACCTGTAACCTACAACCTGCAACCTGTAACCAGCAACCAGCAACCAGCAACCAGCAACCTGTAACCTAGAACCTGCAACTAGTTTTGGTAGTGAGTTGGTTGGTCAGTGAAATCAGGACTTAGGACTTATGACAACACTATACGGTGAGTTGAACTCAGTGACACGTCCTGTCTTCACCAAGGCCTGATCGATAAATGCGAACGCGCCCCGCGTGGCCTACGGCCAATCGCATCAGCTCGCTTTGGCTTCTCCCTTGGGATGGAACAGGGTTGGGTTGGGGTGGTTAACGACAATTTTGGCGATGGTAGCGTACGCAACTGCTTCGGTAGCATAAGCAGGAATATCCTTCCAATCTTCATAAATTTTAGAAATGTCAGAAGACTCTTTCACTGACTTCCCTAGAGTTTTGGCTAAAGACAGCCCATTGACTAGAGAGGCAATCAAATCAACACGGCGCAAGGTCTGCTGAGGATGGAAGGTTTGGTCTGGGTATCGAGAGAGAAAACCACCACGATAGGATTGGTTGATAGCTGGTAATGCCCAGAAATTCAGGGGGACATCAATAAATTGGGTAACTGGACGGATTGGATTGGGGTCAAACACTTTCACCAGTAGGGCAGCTTAATCAGCCCAAGTTAGAGGGGCATCTGGTTGAAAGCTGCCATCGGCAAAGCCACTAATCAGGTTTAGACTACCGAGGCGGCGAATAAAATCTTCTGCCCAGTGTCCAGGTATATCGCTAAAGGAGGTAATGTCAGGGTTAGGGTTAACAATATAAGGAGATGCGAACGCGCCCCGCGTGGCCTACGGCCAATCGCATCTGCAGAGCCTGTGGCTACCAATGCTTGGTAAATCAATGCTGCCACCTCAGCACGGTTAATCGGCCTCATGGGATTGAGCTGATTGGGTTGGGGATAATTCACTACCATTCGTCTTTGAGTTGCTGTGGCTACCGCTTGGGTAGCATAACTGGGAATTTGAGTGCGATCGCGATAAAACCCGAGTTCGCTAGACTCACCACCTGTTAACCCCAAACCCTTCACTAGGGATACCAGACCTTGCACTCTGGTCAGATTTTGCTGGGGGCGAAATGTTCGATCGGGGAATCCGGAAATAAAACCCATAACTGCTGCTTTCCGAATTGCCTGTGATGCCCAAAATTTCGCGCTCGAATCCACAAACTCCCCTCTGCCTTTACCCACCTGCCGTGGGCTTTCAAATGTTTTGGCAATAATTGCTGCATACTGTGCTAAGCGTGAGGTTGGCTTCTGGCTTGAATGTGCCATCTCCAAAGCCACTAACTAGTCCTCTAATCACTAATTCTCCAATAAACTGGCTTGCCCAATGACCTGCCAAATCACTGAATTGAAATGGACCAGTCTGTCGGACTGGAACTTGAGATGAACGTAACTCTACCGCACCCTCAATTCTAGATGGATTGAGCTGATTGCCCACCGAAACTAAGCTGACAGAGGTGCTATTTTGGAGATCAGCCTTACCATTATTGCGCAGGATATTACCCGCTGGGTCTTGAGAATTGCCTAAATCTGGTCTAGCCCTACCATTAACCACTAAACCACCATGAGTATTGTTCTCAATCAGATTACGACGCAATACTGGTTGCACCTGACGCATCAAAACGATTCCAGCTCGGTTACCTAGTATTTTATTATCTGCTATTAACGGTGCAGCCGAGTCGCTGATGGCAATCCCATAACCAGTCTTTTGACAAACATTGCCTCGCACTTCCCCTTTGGCATTACGCACCAGAAAGATGCCACTGGAAGCGTTAGCGATCAATACATTATCCAGAATCATGGGTTTGGCTGTGCCAGTAACAAATATCCCTTCACGACCACAGCGAGTAAAGGTATTATTGGCAATAATCGGTGAGGTAGATTCAATCCAGAGCGCTGTCCCCAATTTGCCCGGATTAGTAACCGTTACTCCTCTTAATTGGGCCTTGGAATCCAAACGGATGGTAATATTTTGACGATTAAACGTGGGGCTGACATAGTTCCCACTGCCGGAAATCACAATATCCTTACCTTTGGTCGGTTCATTGCCGAGAACCATTACCATCTTAGGAATAACTAGAGGAAAAACTTCGACCCTAGCAGCATTATAGGTACCAGCGGCTAAGTGAATGGTAGTTCCAGCAGTGGCAATAGAAAGTGCCTTAGTCAAGGTTTTAAACGGAACAGTATCACCAGTATCGCTATCCTTACCAGTGACTGGGTTAACGTGAATAATAGATTTAACCATATTAGTCAGTAAATGGCAATTAACAATTCACACGTAATACTTAACACCTAATATTTAACAGGTAATAATTTAAACTTAATAGTTTATTAACAATACTTAATAGTTAATATTCAACACCTAACATTTAACAGATAATACTTAATACCTAATACTTAACACGTAATACTTAAAAATATGATAGAAGTAGAGCATCTAAGCAAAATCTATGGCACCACCCCAGGGATAGAGAATGTTACTTTCAGGGTTGAACCAGGAGAAATCCTAGGGTTCCTTGGACCGAATGGTGCAGGGAAAACCACTACCATGCGAATTTTGGCAGGTTATTTACCAGCAACCCATGGTACTGCCCGAATTGCTAATTATGATGTTCATGAAAATTCTATGGCAGTACGACGCCGAATTGGTTATTTACCGGAATTTCCGCCACTGTATCCGGACATGACCGTTGAAGGATTTTTGCACTTTGTTGCCCGTATTAAAGGTGTTGCTGCAGGCGATCGCACTACTAAGGTCAAAACTGCCATGGAGCGCTGTAACATAACGAGCAAGGCCAAGCTACTGATCCGCAAGCTTTCTAAGGGCTTCCGTCAACGGGTGGGTATCGCTCAGGCGATTGTACATGACCCACCGGCCATCATTTTAGATGAACCTACAGTCGGTCTTGATCCTCGGCAAATTATTGATGTCCGTAACTTAATTAAGAGCCTTGCTGGTGACCATACTATTATCCTCTCAACCCACATTCTACCAGAAGTGAGTATGACCTGTAGCCGGGTAGCTATCATCAATGAAGGCAAAATTGTAGCAACAGATAGTCCAGAAAAGTTACTGGCGGAGTTAACCGGGGGATCAGGTTATGAATTAGAAATAGATGGTGATGCACAGGAGTTACAGAAATTATTACAAGTTATACCAGGAGTTTGCCTGGTGGAACTGGTTAATGATCACAATTTACCTGGCGGACGATCTTTATTCCACATCGTATCAGCACCGGGAGCAGAACCCGCACGGGATATTGCAGCTGTGACTGTGGGAGCTGGTGTAGGGATATACGAAATGCGACGGACTCGCGCTACTCTGGAAGATGTCTTTTTGAAACTGACTACCACCGAAAAACCACTGCCTCAACCAGATCCTGATTTACAGGAGTCTGATGAAGGATGAAGGATTAATAATGAATAATTAATAATGAAGGATTAATAATGAAGGATGAAAGTTATTTTTTCCCCCTTTAAAGAAGTAACATTAAACTAAATAATAGTAATCGTTTAACTAACTAACCTTCAACTTTAAACCTTCAACTTAATTAACTAACCTTCACCATTGAAGCTTCACCATTGAACCTTAAACCTTAAACCTTAAACCTTAAACCTTCAACCTTAAAATTACTCTATACAATAAAAAAATGATTATAATTAGCAATATATTAGCCATTTTTCGTAAAGAATTACAGGGCTATTTTGCTTCACCATTCGCTTATGTGATCGCCGGTGTATTTTGGTGGCTGTCTGGCTCCTTTTTTGTGGAAATTCTTTTGGATCAAGAGGGGATTATTAACCAAGTGGCAACGGCAGAACAATTGGGTTTACCGATACCGCCAGTGGATGTTGCCTATGTATTTTTGCGTCAATTCTTGGAAGTGATGGGTTCACTGTCGTTATTTGTGTTACCAATTCTGTCGATGGGACTCTATGCTGAGGAACGCAAGCGCAGGACTTTGGAACTTTTGGCAACTTCTCCACTAACGAATTGGGCTGTAGCCGTGGGTAAACTCTTGGGAGTGGTGACATTTTATAGCTTTATGGTGCTACCCTTACTTGCCTATGAAGCGATCGCATTTAGTGCTACAGACCCCCCCGTTCAACCTATCCTACCCTTACTAGCCCACGTTGGATTAATTTTACTGGCAGCATCGGTGCTTTCTCTGGGGATGTTCATTTCTTCCCTAACTGATAGCTCAATTTTGTCAGCAATCCTCACCTTTGCTTTGGTTTTGGGACTTTGGGTGATTGATTTGATTGCTAAAAATGTTAGTGGACCGCTTGGAGAAGCCTTAGGTCATTTATCGTTGTTGGAAAATTATAAAAATCTGATTCAGGGTGTTTTGGATACTAGTAGTATAATTCTGTTTTTGAGTTACATCTTTATCGGTATTTTTCTAACTGCTCAGTCTATTGATGCATTGAGATTTCAGCGTTCTTAGTATGTAAGTATTCAGCGGTCAGCGGTCAGCGGTCAGCAGTCAGCGGTCAGCAGACTTAACTCAGATTAAACGAATGCTTACCTGTTGTCTTGATGCAATAGCGAGTGGGGGAAACCACGGCAATAGCGAGTGGGGGGGACCCCCAAGACCGCGCTGCCTCCCCAAGACCGTAATGGTGCGTTTGACCCGTAATTAAATTCGCCACGGGTCGCACCTCTGCATCGCTTATTCAAAAGCACCTCAAGTAGCGTGGCCATTCCCGTAGCGTGGCCAAAGGCTGATAGCTGAATGCTTTCCTCAAAACCTACCAATTTCTTACAGCAATTTCTGACATCGAACTAAGACTAGTCATTGTCAGTTAAACAACACCAGACAAAACTGAGACAAAAACTGAGACATTTTGCTCTTGTCTTCCTAGTAGTCTGACATTATAGAAAGTTCAGGGATAGGCAACTATTGACCTAACACCCCTGACTGGTTATATCCTGTCCGGTGCTGGGTGATAGTGTTCTTTAGCCCAAATCTGGACAGTTTTATATTTTAAAGACAGACAGATTAGATACAGACATATACAGAAATTCTGTGTACAAGAAAACTGCTGTTTTCTGTCTGACTATCCCCAAAGGAGTAGATTATGAGCTTTCACACTGGAGAGATTGCTGTTCAAACTCGGTCTGGGGTAAGGGAAGAAGCTGAGAAACTCAGCTCAATGATTACTCCCGTTATCAAACCGGCTGCTCAGATGCTCCTGACAACCCAACAATTAGCGATCGCTAGTAGTGTGGATACCAATGGCTTGGTTTGGGCATCACTGCTGACTGGTCAACCTGGTTTTGTCCAAGTTTTAGATCATCAAACTGTTGAGATTAACTGTATCCCGATCGATGGGGATCCGTTGTACGAAAACTTGGTGAAAAATGGAGTACTGGGACTTCTGGTGATTGACCTGACTAGCCGTAAACGATTGCGGATGAATGGCTTGGCTAGAGTAGAAGGCCAAGGGCAGATTATGATGCAGACCACTGAGGTATTTTTCAACTGTCCCAAATACATCCAGCTGCGTCATCTAGAGACTGATACCCCTGAGTCAACGCAGCCAAATGAAATTCGCAGCTTTGAGGCTTTGACCACAACCGAGCAAGACTGGATTACCCAATCTGATACCTTTTTCATTGCCAGTTTCAATCCAGAAACTGGGGCAGATGCCTCTCATCGGGGTGGATATCCGGGATTTATCCAGGTGATCAGTGATCATCAGCTAGTGTTTCCCAATTATGCTGGCAATAATATGTTTCAAACCCTAGGTAACCTGACAGTGAATCCCCATGCTGGTCTGCTGTTCATCGATTTTGAGCGAGGCAATACCTTACAACTAACAGGAACAGCCGAGGTGATTTGGGATCAGTCACGATTCACTACCGTTCCAGGAGCGCAACGGTTAGTGGAGTTTCATATTGACCAGGTCTTAGAGACAACTAATGCTAGCCCTATACGCTGGCGCTTTGGAGAGTATTCTGCCGCTAATCCTGCGGTTAAGAAGGAGAGTTTACCAGATGCCCTGGTTGTTTAACACAGGCAACAGGGAACAGGGAACAGGCAACAGGCAACAGGCAACAGGCAACAGGGAATGAAAAAGCTGATCACATAGCGCTGCATCACTTTTATGATCATGTTTTCGTCAATTCTTCATCCGAATTTCCGAGAGCCGAAGTTCTCTGTTCCCGACAACTGCCGCGAAGTCTAGTCTGTCAGAGCATCAATCAAAGCATCAAGTTTAGCCAGTATTCTTAAGGCTTCTTCTGGGTTGCCAGTTGCACTCATTGGTTTAAATCTGGTATGGGCATCAAATTCTGCTCCCCTCTCCCCAGACTATTCCCCCTGTTCCCTATTCCCTGTTCCCTATTCCCTGGGCACAGCGCTATAGTTTTTAGCTAACCTGCCACTACTTAACTCTTATTCCTTGTGTTTTGAGAGTGATTAGTTTAATTCCTGGATTATAAGTATAAACACGACGAAAACTAAGTGTAATCACTGAGGCATTCGGATCTAGGGGTTGTTTTAAGGTGATATAACCTTTAGTTGGTGTCCTAGAAGCCATGACTGTTCCATCCCAACTAGAGCCTGAATAACCTCTATAATTATTTCCTAAGTTATCAACGGCGATAAAATCTGAAAATCGGCTATCTTTATTATTGTAATTATAAGCTTTAAAATAAATTTTTAATTGGCCATTTTTCCACTTTTCTATCTTATCAACGACGAAGCGAGCGCCATTAACTTGTGGGGATGACCAATAATTTCTAAAAACTTGAGGGATTTGGCTTTGCCATTCAGCAATTAATCGTTGTGCTTCTTGATAAGATGGCGTAGGGTTATGAATCCGTTTGGCGATGGATATTGCTTGACTATACTGTCGCTGATTAGCATAGTGATTTGCCTTGATAATCAGGTTTTCTCCTTGTATTTCTAATTCAGCAGCTAGTCTTTCTAATTCAGCAGCTTTTAGTTTGGTTTCAGCAGTGTTAATAATTTGGATTGCTTGCTCCTGGAAACGTTCAGCCTTAACCTGTGCTGCCATTGCTTTGGCTTGTTGCCATTTACGTTTCTTTAGGTCTTGTTGAGCTTGTTGAATTAAATTTTGCTCACTTTGCCATTGCTTCCATTGAGTAATTAACTGTTGTGCTTCTTGGTAACTATTACTCTCAGAAGGTATTTTTTTAGCTTCAGTAATTGCTTTATAGATAAGTCTGGGGTTCTCTACTAGTTTAGTGGATTGATTTAGTTGTGCGACAGAACAGTCATTTAAGAGGCATATCGATTTTTCATTGATGCTCAAAAAATCCGGAACTTCTTGAGCTAAGTTAATACATTTTTCATAGTCTCCATTGCTCCAATGCTGTTGAATTTTACTTACTACTAGTTGCTCAATTTGGTTTAATCCGTAGGTAAGACCTAACCCTAAACTAATTACAGTAACTATAGCAGAACTTAGTCGTTTATTCAGGTTCTTTACTTTCAGTTTATTGCTAAACTCGGCTATTACTTTTCTTTGAATTGACTGTGGTGATGGAACCGATTTAAAAATACGTTCTAGATTGGCAAGACGCTTTTTAGGGTCAGGTTCTACCATCTTGTCTAGGTAGTTAAGAAATTCTTTGCTAAAACCTGAAGCTAAATGCTTGAATTTTAGACGATGATTGCTTAAATCAATTAAATTACTAATTTTCGCTGTTTTAATTCCTGTTACTAAACAAATCAGTGTCACTCCTAAACTATAAATATCTGATGCTTTATTGAGGGGTTGATTATATAATTGTTCTGGTGGCATAAATCCAGCTGTGCCAGCCATCGTAGTACTTACAGCAATTGAACTATAGGCAAGTTTTGCTAAACCAAAATCAATTAAGTAAACCCGCATTCTGTAATCTAACAAAACATTTTCTGGTTTAATGTCTCGGTGAATTATCGGATTATAAAAATGTTGGAGATAATCCAAAATTTCGAGCATTTGAACGGCAATTTGCTGAATTTGCTCTGGTGTAAAGCTTGGGTATGCAGACAAAGGTTGAGCGTTTTTGTACTCCTGTACCAAACAAACACCACCCTCAGGAGCAAAGGAGTCAAGATAGCGAGGAATCCTAGGATGGTGTAACTGTTTTAGTACCTTAATCTCACTTTCAATGGATTGGTAACCATGCCAGCTACTGTTATATTGAGCAAATTGAAATAGCTTGATTACAACTTTTTGCTTAGTTTTAAGATGGATGGCTTGATAAGTTACTCGACCACTGTGATAGTTCTGACCTAATCGTTTTTTGACTTGGTAGCCATAGTTAGAAAAATCCGGAAATTCGCTCATCGAATGTAGGTTTGTGCATCACTTACAAAATGTATACGCTTTATAGTACTCCAACTTCAACAAAATAATAACGGATTGAGTTTTAAGTAATTGAAACCCCAAGTCTATTTAGAGTTTGCGCTGATAGTGACCTGAAAGCTAGAGCTGGTAAGTATTGTGGAGCACTTGTGGCCCCCCAGTAAGTTTATACAAACTTTATATTTAAGCAAAGCATTTATACAAAGTTTACAAAAAAACTATGAAGGATAATCTTTTTATGGATAAAAATATTGTCAACTTATTCACCAATTTATAAACCGAACTAATAGTGTGGCTGGATGTGTGGAATCACTACTGAATGCTGAGTACTGAGTGCTGAGTGCTGATACCTGATAGCTAAATAATTATCTGATAGCTAAATAATTAGGACTTATGAAAATTAGTTATTTTAATTTTCCACTCTATAGCTGTCCTATGATTACCCGCTGAAGTTCCATGGGATGCTAACCATTGAGCCGCTACGCGATGCTAACCATTGAGCTGCTAAGCGATCGCATAATTACCATCTTAAGTTCGATGCGATCGCATAATTCCCCTCTCAAGTTCGATGTGATCGCATAATTCCCCTCTCAAGTTCGATGCGATCGCATAATTCCCCTCTCAAGTTCGATGTGATCGCATAATTCCCCTGTGAAACCCGCTAACGCCTAACCCCTAAGCCTAACCCCTAAGCCTAATGCCTAATACCTAGCGGGTTAAGCTGAATGCTTACAATCAGTAAGTAATGATAGTTGCAGCTCCCGTGAGGTTTGAGATGAAGACAAGCAAAACCAAGAAGTATCTCCTTTACCTTTTCTGGCTCGGGCCACTACTGACCATGGCGGGAATCACTGTCAGGATTATTACTGAAAAATGGTCCCCAGACGCATTAGGGTTACTGATTGCTGGTATTGTCATTAGTCTTGTGGGGCTAGTATTTTTAGCCCAGTTGGCCCCGAAATTTTGGCAAAGCCGTTCTACCCAAGTCGGAACCAATGCTATTATTTCTACCGTAGCTATGTTAGTGATTTTAGGGCTGATTAACTTTTTAGGGGTGCGCTATACCCAACGCATCGATTTCACAGAAAATCAGTTATATACTCTGTCACCCCAGTCCCAGCAAGTGGTGCAAAATTTACGACAGCCCCTTAAGGTTTGGATCTTTAATCCACAACCCAATCCAGATGACCGAGAGTTGTTAGAGAACTTTCGTCGGTATGGGTCAAACTTTGAATTTCAGTTTGTTGACCCTCAGCTAAAACCAGCACTAGCTCAGAAATTTGGTGTTCAGTCTATCGGAGAAGTTTATCTACAATATAAAGACAAGCAACAATTATTGCAAGCTGTTAATGATACCCAACCTCTGTCAGAAGCTAGTCTTACTAGTGGTATCGAAACTCTGACTCGGGAAATTTCGGTTAGGGTTTACTTCCTCCAAGGTCACGGAGAAAAATCCTTAGCAGAAGTAGAAGGGGGATTATCTGAGGCTGTACGTGTTCTAGAGGATAAAAATTTTACGGTTCAACCCCTTAACTTAGCTGAACGCTCAGAGGTTCCAGCCGATGCCTCAATCGTGGTTAGTGCAGGTCCGATGCGAGCATTTTTAGAAAAAGAAGTCAAAGGGTTACGTAACTATCTATCCAAGGGTGGTAGCTTACTATTGATGCTCGACCCTGATACTAATCCTGAATTGGATAGCTTTCTCAAAGACTGGGGAATTAAGCTAGACAGTAGGTTAGTGATTGACCCGTCTGCTCCAGAACGTTCCTTAGTGCTTGGTGCAGCAACTCCAATGGTGACCAGCTACGGGAATCATCCCATTACCACGGAATTTGGCGACGGATTTTCCTTTTATCCCTGGGCGCGATCGCTCTTAATTACGCCAGTAGATGGTATCCAGGAGACTCCTCTGCTAATTACCAATGATACAACTTGGGCTGAGAGCAATCCTAAACAGCAACCACTGGAATTGAATCCAGAAAGCGATCGCCCTGGTCCGTTAATCTTAGGTGTAGCATTAAGCCGTAAAGCCGAAGGGATTGATCAAGCTACTCCTAATGAGGATGGGAATAAAAAGACCTCTTCATCTCGTCTAGTAGTCTATGGTAACTCTAATTTTGCCAGCAATGGTTGGTTTGATCAGCAATTAAATGGTGATGTTTTTCTCAACACGATTAGCTGGTTAAGCAAGCAAGATGATCAAGTGCTATCTATCCGCCCTAAAGAACAAAACAATCGACGGATTAACCTAACAGCAATCCAGGCTGAGTTACTGGGTTGGACTGCCCTGTTACTTATGCCCTTAGTCGGGTTTACTACAGCTGGGTTAGTATGGTGGCAACGCCGTTAGCATTGATAACTGATATAGCATTATAGCAATTCTACGACTTGTGAGGTACAAATTATTGGGTTTTAGGGAGTAGGGAGTAGGGAGTAGGGAGTAGGGAACTTCGGAACAATAATTATCACAATTTATACAATTTATACACGGAACCCTATAAACTTATGACAATTCTACAAGCTAGTCACCTATCTCTAGAAGATGTGCATCATACCTTTGGCTTTCAACGGCAATACAATAGTTCATTAACTTCCCGGTTATCCCTAGACACTATCACTGAATTTGAGCAACGGGAGTTGGAACAAATTCGGACTGATTTTGATAATTATTTTATCGCGGGTAAAGTATCTGAAGGACTGGTAAAAGCCCTAACTGTTTTTCCATTACTGCGATTAGCTGGCTTCTATCGCTCTCCAATAAAGATTTCCTTGGAAGAAGGAATTGCTGATATTGATATTCAAGACCAGGATACCAAAATTACTGGCAGACTAGATATTCTAGCAATTAACAAAGCTCAACAGACAGTAGATCAAGTATCGTTTTGGGTCTTAGTTATCGAAACTAAAAACAGTAGTGTTGATGTATCCGTTGGGTTACCTCAATTACTGACCTATGCCTATAAGAGTTTAGACCATCAAGACTCAGTTTGGGGACTATCGACTAACGGATACATTTATCAGTTTATTTATATCCAAGCTGGCAATCCTCCGATTTATCAGTTGATGCCAGTATTAAACCTGATGGAATCGGAGTCATCGATTAAATTACTACAAGTTATTAAAGCTATAGCGCTCCTATAGCATTTCCATTTGATTTGTGAACATACTCCCTAGCGACTATGTTCGCTCTCCAAATCGAGTCAATAATTCTAGTCGAGACAATTGTAATAGTAGGGGGGTAAATTCTTCTGGAGAGAGTACCATCAATGGCTCAATGATTGCCAGCAGA
>NZ_JAAHIE010000609.1:0-4045 GCF_010671945.1 Moorena sp. SIO4E2 | reverse complement strand
TGTGTGAACATTATTCCCGGGATCTCTTCAGTTTATTGGTGGGAGGGTGAGGTTGAGTCTGATTCTGAAGTGCTGCTAGTAATCAAAACAACTACCGAGCTGATCTCTAAAGCAGAGCAGACTGTCACTAATTATCATCCCTACGATACCCCTGAATTTGTGGTACTAAGTACACAGCATGTCAACGAGCAGTATGCAGCTTGGCTTATTAATAATGTCGCTCTTGCCTAAAATCCGGTAATTTATGGCAATAGTTGGGATTATATCCTTATTCTCTATTCGCGATTCCCGATTCCCGATTCCCTAGCAGAAGGAAGCTATGTTTTTTTATAACTGATTATTTGAACATGATATAATTTCCTCCTGATCAAGTCCAGTGATATTAGCAACTTGTTCAATATCCATCCCTGATTTCAACAGATTGACTACAATTTGTTTCACTTGTTGCTGGGCTTGTTCTTTTTCTTCTAGAGCTTCGTCTGCTTTGGCTAGGGCTTGTTCTTTTGCTTCCCGTTCCTGTTCTGTATCCGTCAGAAGCCAATTTCCGGAACCATCACACCAGCGCAACCAATTACGAGTTATCCCCGCATACTCTCCCCACCACAATCCCACACCTATGTCTAGTTCTGGAATCCAAATCTGGGGTGGATCAGCTAAAATCCCTTGCTCTTGGTAACCAGCTCCGATTAATTTGAAAAACCGAATTTGGTTGGTATAGCGACTAAACACGAGATAATAAGGTACCCGTAATCGTTGCTGATAGACTTCCCACTTTGAAGGAATAGTTTGATGGGTAGGCTCACTGCTACTATTACTAGTTTTATTACTATCGTGTAGTTGAATCTTATCACTATTTCCAGCAACTCTTCTAGATGCTTCAGATTCTTGCTCTAGATTATCCCCTAAATCATCTTTTGCAGTTGTGGGTGACAGCAATTCTACAATTACAAAGGGATTAACTCCTTCTTGCCAAATTACATAGCTAGATCTAATATCAGTGCCCTCGTATAAACGGGGAACTCCCACTACTAAAAACCAATCTGGACGTTTATACCATTGAGGATGGCGCACATCATAGTAAAGATTTAAATCTGTACCAATAAATACTTCCTCAGAAGGGTAATACTGACAACGAAAGGTGCGACTTAATAATTCGGGTTGTAAATCGTGAAATTCGTCTGGCAAACCAGGTTCCTCCGGATTCTCACTCGGCAGATCATACATGGTAGGTAGGGTTTCTTTAGGAGAAGCAGGAGCTTCACTTTGGGGAATCCAGTTTTTAGTCATTTTTTTAGGGAATCGGGAATCGGGAATCGGGAATCGGGAATCGGGAATCGGGAATCGGGAACAGGAAATCGGGAATCGGTAATAGTAGGAAATACAGATTATTTTGGTTATTATAATTCAATTGAAATACATTGTTTTTTTTGAGTTTTTTTTAATGGCTAATATTATAGCGTTTATTATTATGATCAGGTACATTCAATTTTATTACCCCTGCTCCCTGCTCCCTGGTCCCTGCTCCCTAAAACCCAAGACTTTGCTCCTTACCTAATTGATATCTCCTATATGTTGTTTTCTAACCCAAGCCCTAAACGCCCGTAATGTTGCTGTTTCGCCATCAACTAAACTTTGGTTAATAAACCTAGGTATAGCATTCAAAGGCATCCAAGGGAAGGTTGGACTCTGATTTACTTGATTATAAATTAAAATCGGTTGTTGTAGCACAAAAACTTCTAAGTTTTGTCCATTATAACGCCACAATTCAGGGACACCAAGCGCTGCATAAATAGGACGCTTATCTAAAGAACCACTGGTTATATCGATTTCTAATACTAAATCAGGCGGTGGGTCATGATCTAAATTAATAGTTTGCTTATGTCTTACCAATGGCTCATTTTGGAGATAGTAACAGGAGTCAGGTTCTGCCCCTTTTAATCGTGTTTCTCGCTTAAGAGTCAAGGAGCCAAAGGTTTTGATAGTTAGATTTAACTCATCAGCGATCGCACCAATCAAGCGTTCAATAAAGCGGTTATTATTTTCATGGGGGCCTAAGGGAGTCATAATTTCTAATGTTCCGTCATCGTAAGCCAAGCGAGTGGAGCGGTCTTCTCCTAATTCTGTGAGTAATTGTTCAAATATCTGCCAACTGACATTTTTGCAAATTACCCGGTGTTCAGCCAGTTCATAATTTCCTGTGATCATGGTATAGGATTACCTCTTTAGGATTACTTTTATTGATAGCAGTGCTCAATTGGTTGAGTAACTTTTGTACTGGTCTTTAGGGAGTCGGGAGTCGGGAGCGGTGCGACCCGTGATGGCGAGGGATTGCTCGCCATCACGGAAAGCGCACCGAGGGAGTCGGGAATCGGGAGTAGTAGCAAAGGTATCAGAGTTTTTTTGAGTTATTCTAAATCAATTTTAATACATATTACTAAAAATAACTATAGTAGTTTATATTTTAAAATAGTTACTTTATTTTTAATTGATAGGGTTACTTTTTGAATGTTACTCTATAAGAGTATAGCGTTTATTATTCTGATCAGGTACAGTCAACTTTCTTCCCCCTGCTCCGAACGCGTAGCGTGGCCTACGGCCTCAGTCCCTGCTCCGAAGTCCCTATTCGAGGTTTATTTTAAGCACCTCAAGTAGCGTGAGCTTTTAGCTCACGGCTGACCGCTGAATGCTTGCTTTTTGACAAATGATTTAAGATTGCCATAGAAGCTGAAGGAAATGCGATCGCTATGATTGAAGAACAACCAATTACCGAAAGAACACTAGTACTAGAACCAGGTACATTGTGGCCGAAACTGAAAGCACAAACCCAACACGCTCTTGAATGTAAAGCACTCCACTCCATAGCGACAGAATACGAATTCGTAGAACAGGAGGGTATTCGCTTCCTGGTGCGGATTTTGTCTAATCTGGTATGGAAAGACAAAGCCAAGAAGAAGCAAGACGAAAAAACAGCTACTTCATCGAAGGATTTCAACCCTTTTCTTCCCTACGAACAAGATTTATTTGTAGCAGACCTTTCCGACACCCACCTGTGTCTGTTGAACAAATACAACGTAGTTGACCATCACCTGCTGATCATCACCCGTGCCTTCGAGGAGCAAGATACTTGGCTGACCTTGCAGGATTTTGCAGCTATGTGGGCATGTCTTGGGGAAATTGATGGCTTGGCTTTCTATAATGCTGGAAAGATTGGTGGTGCGAGTCAACGACACAAGCACTTGCAACTAGTTCCTCTGCCCCTAGCTCCTGAAGGAGTTAACATCCCGATCGAAAATGCGATCGCATCAGCTAACTTTCAGGACTCTGTTGGCACCATCCCAACCCTGCCCTTCATCCATGCTATTGCTGAGCTTGACCCTAGTTGGGTAAACTCTCCGTGGGATGCCGCTCAAGCCACCCTTGATTTGTACCATAGATTACTGAGTGCAGTGGGGTTGCCATGGAATAATGCCAATGGTAACAAGCAATCTGGTGCCTACAATCTCCTCGCCACAAGGCAATGGATGTTGCTTTTACCCCGTTCTCAACCAGATTTCCAGTCAATTGGGGTCAATTCCCTCGGATTTGCCGGAGCTCTCCTAGTCCGAAACCAAGAGCAAATGAAACGTCTGAAAGACCAAGGTCCAATGACAATTTTGAGAAACGTTGCTGTTACTTGGTAATTAAGGAAAGGGAACAGCGGATCTGGGAGTAGGGAGTAGGGAGTCGGGGTAAGAAACTTGAATGTACCTCATTAGGATAAAAAAAGCTATAATTGCCAATTTTAAGGTATTTCTTTTCAAGTATCCTTTTTATATTTTAGATTAGCGTTTATCGGAGTTATGAGGTACAGTCATCTTTGATGCTAATTCCCTTAAAACCATCTTTACTATAGCATTTCTAAATAGATCATGAGCAATCTTGATGATTGCTCATAACATCAAAAACTCTTTGGATCTCTTTCCTATTTCTCCCTGCTCCGAAGTCCCTACTCCCTACTCCCTACTCCCTACTCCCTACTCCCTACTCCCTACTACCTACTCCCTAC
>NZ_JAAHIE010000608.1:0-4050 GCF_010671945.1 Moorena sp. SIO4E2 | reverse complement strand
CTGAATCTAATTCCCCCCTTTCTTAAGGGTTCTGTATACATAACACTACTCAGCTGAATCTAATTCCCCCCTTTATTAAGGGTTCTGTATACATAACACTACTCAGCTGAATCTAATTCCCCCCTTTCTTAAGGGTTCTGTATACATAACACTACTCAGCTGAATCTAATTCCCCCCTTTATTAAGGGTTCTGTATACATAACACTACTCAGCTGAATCTAATTCCCCCCTTTATTAAGGGTTCTGTATACATAACACTACTCAACTGAATCTAATTCCCCCCTTTCTTAAGGGGGGTTAGGGGGGATCGGTATACATAACACTACTTAGCTGAATCTAATTCCCCCCTTTCTTAAGGGGGGTTAGGGGGGATCGGTATACATAACACTACTTAGCTGAATCTAATTCCCCCCTTTCTTAAGGGGGGTTAGGGGGGATCGGTATACAGAACACTACTCAACTGAATCTAATTCCCCCCTTTATTAAGGGTTCTGTATACATAACACTACTCAGCTGAATCTAATTCCCCCCTTTCTTAAGGGATCGGTATACATAACACTACTCAACTGAATCTAATTCCCCCCTTTCTTAAGGGGGGTTAGGGGGGATCGGTGTACATAACACTACTCAGCCATGATTCATAAGCTGATAGCTGAGTGCGCAGCCTGCTGATAGCTTTGTTTAATTGGCTTGGGCACTCTCAGTTGGCTTTTCAGTTTCCTGGCTGGAGGTTTTTGGTGGTACAATAGTTCCACCAACAATCTTGTCGCAAGTGCCTTCAGGAACGTAGATCCACTCTTCGGGATCGCTATCTACCGCAGCCATCCCGCCGCAATCATGCTTGCTGGTGCCACAATCGTTCATCCCCTCCTTAACGATACCAGCACATTTTTCCATTCCTGGCTTCCCGGCCAAGGCGTTTTCAGATGCTACACCTAAACCTAGAGCCAAGACACTAGTCAAGGCAGCGCTTACCATTACAGTTTTTTTGATATCTTTCATCACAGAACTCTCCCGAATATCAGAACTGACTCGTAAGTCCGTAGACAGAATTAAACTAAAACAGTGTTGGTTTAATTCCACTCTATTTAATTATTATTTAAGGTATTTAATCTAACTTAACTGAGTCTTTGAAAAGGATGAGATAACCCTGAGAAAGTTGTTAAAATGGGATAGGACATTGTCAACATCAGCTATCAGCTATCAGCTATCAGTTTTTTGATGTAAATCTATCACTCCCGGAAGTGTGGGGAGGGTGAATCGACCCAAAGCTAAGACAGAGCTTTGTAGTTAGTCCAGTAAGGGTTCAACCGTAATAATAGTTTCCTAGTAAGCGTGAGGTACATCTGAAGTTTCTGCCCTGCTCCGAAGTCCCTGCTCCGAAGTCCCTGCTCCGAAGTCCCTGCTCCGAAGTCCCTAAAACCCAGAACGAAAGTACAGCAGTCGCCAGGGCAGTTAGGACATGACAAAAGTCTCACACCCTTTGTAAGCGCAAGAGTTTGACTTCTGACTTCTGACTTCTGCTATACCTCACCTAATTTAAAACTGCTATATGTGGCAACCACTAAAACAACAACTATGGGAATGGCGCGGTGTTCTAATTACTACACCGGTGGTGGCTGGAATTGCGATCGCTTTCAGGCTACTCGGCTGGTTACAGCCTTACGAACTAGCTGCTCTCGACCAATACTTTTGTTGGCGTCCGAAGGAACCTACGGATGAACGGATTGTGATTGTGGCTATGACTGAGGCAGATTTAAAGCGTGCTGGACGGTGGCCAATCACTGATCGGATGCTTGCCCAAGTTTTAGAGAAAATCAACGCTCAAAACCCTGCAGCCATTGGTCTTGACCTGTATCGGGATTTTCCGGTTGAACCTGGTCATGCTGACTTACTCAGGGTGTTTGAAACCACACCTAACTTAGTTGCTATCGAATACATCGATCAACAAAACCCTAACAATGCGGTGCCTCCTCCACGGATTCTCAGTGAACGTGGTCTAGTGGGTGCCAATAATGTCGTAAACGATACGGATGGTATCCTGCGGCGCAGCTTACTTTCTCTGAAGGTAAATGATCGCCTACAGCCCTCCTTTAGTATGCTCCTAGCGGGGATTTATCTAGAGTCAAAAAACCTTTTTCCTGAACCATTACAGCAAGATCCCAGAATTTTCCAGTGGGGCAAGGCCATGTTTCGCCCTTTGGCCAGCAATGACGGTGGTTATGTGGGAATCGATCATGGCGGTTACCAGATTTTCTTGAACTATCGCGGACCAGCGGGAACCTTCCGCATGGTAACCATGACCGACGTTTTGGAAGATAACATTCCAGATCACTTGATCAATGATTCCATCGTTTTAATTGGTGCAACTGCGGTTAGTTTAAATGACTTTTTCTACACCCCCTACAGTAATGACACTACCATCCGGGAGTCAACGGCTGGGGTGGAAGTCCAAGCTAACATGGTCAGCCAAATTATTAGTGCTGTAGAAGATGGTCGTCCCTTGCTCAAAACCTGGTCTGAGCCTGTGGAAATCCTGTGGATTGTAGGCTGGTCTATAGTCGGTGCCACTCTAACTTGGAAATGGCGCTATCTTGGGGGTCTCGGAGGGCTGTCATTGAGGAGAATTGCGATTACCGTGGTCGCTACAGGGGCATTATTCGGAAGTACCTATGGAGCATTTTTGGGGGGTTGGTGGCTCCCGGTGATACCGCCATTGTTAGCCTTAAGTGGGTCTGCAGTTGCCATCACAGCTTCTTACGTTGCTAGCACTGCTAAAGAGATTCGTCAAACTTTTGGACGTTACCTAACTGACCAATTGGTGGCGGATTTGCTGGAGAACCCAGACAAACAAAAACTCGGGGGTGAAAGCCGGAAAATCACCATCTTGACCTCTGATTTAAGAGGCTTCACTGCAATTTCAGAACGGTTACATCCCCAAGAGGTAGTCAAAATCCTAAACATCTATTTGGGTCACATGGCGGATGTGATTACTGCTTATCAAGGAACTATCGACGAGTTGATCGGGGATGGGATTTTAGTGCTTTTTGGTGCTCCCACCCTCCAAGAGGATGATGCCCACAGAGCAGTGGCTTGTGCAGTAGCGATGCAGTTAGCCATGACCAGTGTCAATGAAGAAATCGAGCAGTTGGGCTATCCAAAACTGGAAATGGGCATCGGTATCAATACCGGTGTGGTTGTGCTTGGGAATATTGGTTCCGAAAAACGCACCAAATATAGTGTCATTGGCAGCGCTGTCAACCTGACTTACCGGATCGAATCTTATACAACTGGTGGTCAAGTTATGATTTCTCCTTCCACTTTGGAAGAAACTGGCGAATTTTTAAGAATTGACGGTCAAAAACAGGTAAAACCCAAGGGAATTAAACAGCCAATTACTATCTATGAAGTGGGTGGGATTGGGCATAATTATAACCTATTTTTACCCAAACAGCAAGAAACATTTTTCGACGTTAACCAAAAAATTGATCTACAATTTAATTATGCTTTTCTAGATGGAAAGCATATCAGTAATTCGGTCTACACTGGGCGTTTAGTAGAGATTTCAAGTAAGGGAGCTAAGCTTCGTGCTAACAGCAGCGAAATCTCTGCTATCCCTGAGCCACTAAGTAATATTAAGCTCAACTTACTCGATCCAGATAATGTGAACCAACCCAGTGAGGATATCTACGCCAAGGTTTTAGAAAAAACAGCAGAACCGGGAAGTTTTTACATCCGGTTAACTGCTGTCCCTCCGGAGATATCAGCAAAACTAAAATCTCTCTACGAGTCAGTAATCAGGAATTGATCCTAAGTTCTGTGAAGTCTAATTGAGTAACCCTTGAGTTCGGTCAAGGGTTACGGGTATAAAAAGTTACCTTGGTACAGGCAATTTGATCTGATTGAAACTCCGGTTAATCGCTGTTCGAAAAACCCTGTATCCATGGCTGCGTAAACCTTTGATTGCGTCCCTCCCACAGGCAAACTAGTCAGCGGGATTTGAGATTAGAAACCCATGGCACCAAAAAATTATAAAAATCCCCCAAAGCC
>NZ_JAAHIE010000607.1:0-4062 GCF_010671945.1 Moorena sp. SIO4E2 | reverse complement strand
TGTGAGATACTAACAAACGGGTGCATAAAACTTGCAACACAAAAGTTTAAACGTTTGATATAACGGTAGCCTTAATGAAATATTTGAGAGCTAATCGCTCCAAGGGCAGTCATGACAATGCCCAGATGGGGAAGCGATTATTCAATGGGGTGATGGCGATCCTACTAACGATCACCTTCACTCTAGTTGGTTTCCTCCCAGTGACTAACCAGGGAATCGCACTTGCCGACACAGAAGGCCAGCCCAACATCCTGGTGATCATGGGAGATGACATTGGTTGGACTAATGTCAGTGCTTATGAAAAGGGCATTGTCGGTTACGACACGCCCAACATCGATCGCATTGCCAATGAGGGCATGCTGTTTACGGACTACTACGCTGAGCAAAGCTGTACCGCCGGTCGGGCAGCTTTTATCACTGGCCAAAGTGGTTTGCGGACTGGCTTGCTGAAAGTCGGTTTCCCAGGAGCACCCTTTGGCATCCAGGATGAAGACCCCACCTTGGCAGAAATGCTGAAGCCCTTGGGTTACACATCGGGGCAGTTTGGCAAAAACCACCTGGGGGATCTCAACCGGTTTCTGCCCACAGTCCATGGCTTTGACGAATTCTTGGGCAACCTCTATCACTTGAATGCAGAAGAAGAGCCGGAGAATTCGGACTATCCCGGCGGACCAGATGGCTGGTTTGCCAAAAATGTTGGACCTCGCGGAGTTCTGGATTGCAAAGCAACGCCTGGTGAATATCACGAGGAACCGATCATTGGAGATCCAGACTATTCAAAACGCTTTGGCGAGTTGGGCTATCAGGAATGTTATGATACCGGGTCGCTCAACATTGAGCGCATGAAGACCGTAGATCGGGAATTCCTAGACCGGACGAAGGAGTTCATTGAAACAGCGGTGGAAAACCAGAAGCCCTTCTTGACCTGGTTTAACTCCACCCGGATGCATTTCTATACCCATATTAGTGATGAGGTCAAGGGAATCAGCGGTCAGGGCTTCTACGGTGATGGCATGCTAGAGCACGATGGCCATGTAGGAGAGTTGCTCGACCTGCTGAAGGAGCTGGGCATTGAAGACAATACGATTGTCATCTATACCACAGACAACGGCCCCCATTACAATCAATGGCCTGATGGCGGTCTGAGTCCCTTCCGGGGTGAGAAGAACACCAACTGGGAAGGCGGCTACCGCGTTCCAGCACTCGTGCGCTGGCCTGGTCATATCCCCGCTGGAACCGTATCCCATGAGATTTTCTCTCACTTAGATTGGGTGCCAACCCTGATGGCGGCTGTTGGCGTGGATGACATCAACGAAACCCTGAAGCAGCCCTGTCCGGAAGATGAACCCACAAACCTCTGTGGAACCTATCTCGATGGGTTCAATCAGTTGGCCTATTTGACCGATCCCGAGAACCAAAAGGGACAGCGTCCGGGATTCATCTACTTCAATGATGAGGGTCAACTGCCAGGGGTTCGCATTGGGGATTGGAAAATAGTCTTTTCGGAACAACGGGCTCACTATTTTGATGTCTGGCGGGAGCCGTTTGTGCAACTGCGAGTTCCGAAGCTGTTTAACTTGCGTCGGGATCCCTACGAGCGCGGGGATACCGATTCCAACAACTACAATGACTGGTGGTCTCGCCGGAATTACTTGTTGCTGCCACCGGTAGGGCTTGTGCAGAAGTACCTGGATACGTTTGAAGAGTATCCTCCCAGTCAACCTCCTTTTGGTTTCAATCCTAACGAAATCATTGACGACATTGTTGATCAGATTGAAACCTATTCCCTTGACTAAGGGGTAAAAGGGCATATAGCGCTACGCGCAAGGGCTTTAGGCAAGAGGCAAAAGGAAACAGTTTACTGTAACAGCTTTTGCTGCTTGTATCAATGTCAAACACCTTAATGCGTAGTGCTATATCAACCAGATACATTACCTCAGAGGATATCTGAAAAGTTTTTTTATACTGAATTTTGCCCCCCTAGCCCCCCAATTCTGGGGGGAACAAGAATCAATTTGCTGCTAAAAGTCCCCCAAAATTGGGGGACCAACGGGGGCTTGGATGTAGCAAATGAGACTTCTCAGACAACCTCTCAGTTAAAGATGTCTTTGGTTGGCACAAAGTAATTCAGCTCTTAGATGATGAAAAAAAGAACCTTTGTAGTTTTCTTCTCAATTCTGTTATCAGTCTTTTGCCTAGGAGGCTTTGTGGCATGTCCCCCCGCTGCTGCGGACTATGACCCGTTAGTGTCTTGGAATGAGGGTACGACTAAAGACACGATTGTTAACTTTGTGGAAGAGGTTACCAATCCTAACAGTTGTAATTACGTTCCTCCGAGCGGACGCATTGTCACGATTGATAATGATGGAACCCTGTGGACTGAAAAACCCCTTATTCAGGGGGAATTTATAAAATATAGGCTAGGCAATGGATTGTCAGATCTTAAAACACTTGGTTTTTTAACTGAAAAGGAAGTCGTCCTAGCAGATTTCGAATTACCGGAAATGACACCGGAAGATTATAAACAGGAAGCTAGGGAATTTCTGGATACACAAAATCATCCATACCTTGGCTTTCCATACATCCAGCTGACCTTCCAGCCCATGGTTGAACTGGTCAATTATCTCCAAAGTAATGATTTCAATGTCTATATTTGCTCTGGGGGTGGAACAGATTTCATTCGCTCCTTTGCCGAAGATGCCTACGGTATTCCCCCTGAAAACATCATTGGTAGTACCACCCAAACCGAGTATATTGACCCAGAAGAGGATGGAACTTATGTCTTGCTCAAGAAGCGAGAACTGGTGCAACCCTTTAACGATAAAGCAGGTAAACCAGTGGGGATTGACCGCTACATTGGCAAAAAACCAATTATGGCGGTTGGTAATTCCAGTGGTGATTTACAAATGCTTGACTACACTGATGATGACCAAGGTCCAGCTTTAATGATGCTGCTTCACCATAATGATCCCCGTGAATGTCCCTATGCTGAAGAAGCTGGCATTGACTGTCCATACGATGATCCGGTTTTTGATGAGGCCAATGAGCGTGGTTGGACAGTTATCAGTATGCAAGAGGATTTTGTAACAGTATTTGGAGAAGAAATCGATCAAGCCCAGATAGCATCTGAATTAGATATCAGTAAAGAGGATTTCGGAACAGTGTCTGGAGAAGAAATCGATCAAGCCCAGACAGCATCTGAATTAGATATCAGTAAAGAGGATTTTTGGGACAGAATAATTCAGGAGGTTACTCGATAATTTACTGTTGAATTAAACAAATAGCTATTATAAATAGGTGCTGTTTATTTGCTATTGCTTCGGCATTATATCACAGATATTTCCTGGGTCTTACTGGTAACAGAACCCCAAACTTTCCAAATCACAATTTACATTTTGGTGCTAAAACCCCCTTACAATCCATATCCCCAGATGGATGTCCAGTCTGGAGAAGTACTATGACACAAATTTCTACGTCTATCGCAACCGATGATATCCCTCAACTCCCAAAAGCAGAGGTGGAAGATCACCACCATCACCATCACCATCACCATCACCATCACCACCATGGTGATCATAGCCACAGCCATGGGGTGATCGACCCCGAAATTGCTAGTTCTGCTCGGGGCATCTGGGCGGTCAAATGGTCTCTGGTGGGCTTGGTAATCACTGCAATTTTGCAGGCAGTGGTGTTCTGGCTCTCTGGCAGTGTCGCTCTCCTGGCCGATCTAATTCACAACGTGGGGGATGCGATGACTGCTGTGCCCTTGGGGGTGGCGTTTCTAGTATCGCGACGCAAGCCAACAGCAAGATTTTCCTATGGCTTTGCTCGATTGGAAGACTTGGCCGGGGTGATGATTGTGGTGATTGTGCTGTTGAGTGCCGTGATTACCGCCTATGAGTCTGTGGAGCGATTTTACCATCCTCAGCCCCTCCATCATTTGGGAGCCCTGGCAATTGCGGCCATCGTGGGCTTTATTGGCAACGAGGTTGTCGCTCTTTTCCGGATTCGGGTTGGCCGGGAAATAAACAGCGCTGCCCTGATTGCTGATGGGTATCACGC
>NZ_JAAHIE010000606.1:0-4063 GCF_010671945.1 Moorena sp. SIO4E2 | reverse complement strand
CTTCCTTTGGCTTCTGAATCTTGTCGTCCTGGAAGTTTTGGATTTACTATCCAGGGTTCCTTGAGTAATGAAGAACCAGGAAAAGATATCAAGGAAATGCTACTCAATCCCCTGACACCTATTCAGGGGTATGGTTCTCTAGAAAACCCCTGGCGATTTATTCGTAACCAATTAGCAATTCGGTCTAGAAAAAATAGCAATTAAAAATAAACAAATGACTAAAGGAATTTAACAGTGGTTTCTACAGGTGATTTTCCCGAAACAGCCGATATCGAAACATCTTCTGATGATTATGCCTCCCGTTTTGCCGGAGAAATTGGGGCTTGGCTACTGAAAGTCCAGGAAGACGCAACCTTGAAAATGCTGACTCCTTATCCTAAAGCCACCATCCTTGATGTGGGAGGAGGACATGGTCAACTCACCGGGGCTCTGATTCAAAATGGTTATCAACTCACTGTGCTTGGTAGTGCAGATGTCTGTAAAGGGAGGATTCAGAATTTTCTTGATGCTAATCTTTGTTCCTTCAAGGTGGGCAATGTTTTGGATCTCCCTTACCCAGACGGAGCGTTTGATGTTGTGATCAGCTACCGATTCCTCGCTCATGTCACTCAATGGCAGTCTTTTTTAACAGAACTAAATCGAGTAGCAAAGCAAGCCGTAATCCTAGACTATCCTACAGTGAGGAGCGTAAATGCTATTGCCCCTTATCTCTTTAAGTTCAAGAAAGGGTTGGAAGGAAATACACGAGAGTTTATCTGTTATAAGGAACATGAGCTTCTAGAATTTTTTAAATCTATTGGTCTGAGCAAAGCTGAGCGCTATCCCCAATTCTTTGTGCCTATGGTACTTCATCGGGCTTTAAAATCTCCATTACTGTCATCAGTTATGGAACAATTATTAAAACTATCAGGACTAACCTATGTATTTGGATCACCAGTGATTTTGAAGCTCAATAAAACCTGATGAGCATTCGCAAAATGAGCGATAAAAAGGAAATACCCACACCAAACTAACAATTGACCATTTTAAAGTAGATTGATTGGAGGAACACCGTGAGAATATTAGTAACAGGGGGCACAGGTTTTACAGGTAGCCATCTGACACGCCGCCTAATACAAAAAGGTCATGATCTTGTTGTCCTTGACAATAAACCAGGTCTGTTTTTTGATCAACTCAAGGAACTAGGAGCAGAAATTCACCTGGGTAGCGTTGCTGACCGAGATATTGTAGACAAAGTGACCCAAGGCTGTGATGTGGTTCACCACTTAGCAGCAGCATTTCGCCAGGTAAACCTTCCCCAATCAGTGTACTGGAACGTGAATGTGGAGGGAACACGCTACCTATTGGAGGCTGCTCTCAAGTATGGGGTGCAGAAGTTTGTATACTGTAGCACCTGTGGGGTTCACGGAGATGTGAAGCAAACACCAGCTGGTGAAGATGCGCCCATTGCCCCTGCGGATTACTATCAATACACCAAATATGAAGGGGAAAAAATCATTCCTGAATTCGTAGAGAAGGGGTTAAAGGTAGTAAGCCTGAGACCTGCCGCTATCTACGGACCTGGGGATCCGGAACGGTTTTCAATCCTGTTCAAGCGGGTGAATAAGGGACGCTTCTTAATGTTTGGCGATGGCCTGTCTCATTACCACCCCTTGTATATCGATAATCTAGTCGATGCTTTTGAACTGGCTGCGGATTCAGATAAAGGCAACGGGGAGGTATACCTGATCGCTGATGAAAACTACCATAGTCTCAATGACTTGGTTACTGCGATCGCAAAAGCCCTTGACCTTAAACTAAACCTGATCCATCTCCCGTTCTGGCCCCTTTGGACAGTTGCCTTTGCCACCGAGATGGTCTACAAGCCTTTCCCAAGAGTCGATCCCCCTCTGTTTCGGCGACGGGTTGATTGGTTCCGGCAGAATCGTGCCTTCAGTATTGAAAAGGCTAAGCAGGATCTCGGTTACCAACCTAAAGTAGATCTTCCAACCGGATTAGTACGAACAGCTGAGTGGTATCGGGAAAAGGGCATCATTTGAAAGTAGCAGAAACCTTTCAGTGTGCGTAACTTACCAAATTTGGACAAATTAAAGAGAAATAAAACATGAACAGTCATAGCCAGCAGGCAGCAGCCCGTTTTGATGAGTGGGCGAATTCATACAGTGAAGACCGGATTTCCTCTTGGTTCACATTTTACCAATCCATGGCCATGTCCAAGCTAAAACTTCCAGAAAGAGATAGCTTTTTGGACGTAGGTTGCGGTACTGGTTGGGCTGTTAGAGAAGCTGCCAAACAGCTCAAATCAGGTAAAGCCTGTGGCATCGACATCTCTCCAAAGATGATCGAGAATGCCCTAGCTCAAACTCGGAATGGGCAAAATCAAACTATAGAGTTCCAGGTTGCTAATTCTGAGGAAATACCCTATCAAGATCAATCCTTTAGCTCGATTATCTGTACCTTTTCTATTCATCATTATCAAAACCCCGTCCGTGCTTTATCAGAGATGAAGCGAGTTCTGAAAGACGATGGTTCGATTGTAATTTTAGATTCAGCCAGAGATGTCTCCTTTCCCATCTGGCTGCAAGACCGGGGGCGGCGATACTTTGAAAAAAGCCACGTTAAATACTATACCACTAAAGAAATGAAGGCTCTGGTAGCAGAAGCTGAATTACAACTTGTTGGTGAAATCACGACCGTTAATAAATTTATGGATCATAACAAAGTATTTACTGGTTTGATGTTACTTGAATGTAGTAAATAAAGAGTATTTTGCTGTAATCAGTTGTTGCTAAAAATCAGGATTTCATTGAGATGGAACAGGGTAATTTCAAGGTTAAGGAAGTCAGTAAGGGTAAAATTCCCCGCTGGCAACAGTATGCAGCATTGGTCGTGGGAAAGACCGAACTGATGAGCTTCCTAAAGTATGAAATAATTACCTTCTTTTTGATGAACTTGCCTGGAGCATTAGGGCTCTATCTGCGGAGCAAGTTTTATCCCCTGATTTTGGGAGAGGTGGGGTCGAAGGTGGTCTTTGGACGGGGGGTAACCCTCCGTCATCCCCACAAAATTCGGATTGGTGAGAATGTGATTATTGACGACAACTGCGTATTGGATGCCAAAGGGCAGTCGAATTCAGGCATTTCCCTTGGGGATGGGGTGTTTGTTGGTCGCAATTCCATTATCTATTGCAAAGATGGGGATATTGAAATCCAACCTCAGGTCAATATTGGAGCCAATTGCCAAATCTACTCCAAATGTCTAGTGAAAATTGGCAAAGGGACAATGATAGCAGCATACAACTGTATCTTGAGCGGCGGTAGATATGATTACAAGTCCGAAGTCCCCTTAGCAGAGCAAAGTAGCTATACGAACGGACCAACCTTAATTGGGGAGGGCTGTTGGTTGGGTACTAAAGCTGTGGTTTTGGATGGTCTATCCATTGGCGATCGCACTGTAGTAGGGGCAGGAGCAGTAGTGACTAAGGATCTTCCCGCTGGTGTAGTGGCCATGGGTGTTCCTGCCAAAGTAAGAGAACAAGTTTGCTCATAAAAGTTTGTTGTCTTTTAGATAGCTTCAGACCTGATCCATTAACCAACAGAACTTGAAGTAACTATTTTTTATTAAAATCACTATATTTTAAGGTTTAACATGAAGCGAAACATTCAAAAATTAGCACAACAAGAATACGACCTCCTGATTGTTGGTGGTGGAATCAACGGCGCTGCATCTGCCTGGGACGCTACGCTTCGTGGTCTTAAAGTTGCCCTCCTGGAACGGGCGGATTTTGGAGGAGCTACTTCTTCTAATAGTGCCAAAATTGCTCACAGTGGGGTTAGATATTTACAGCACGCTGACTTTAAGCGGATGAGAGAATCCATTAGCGAACGTGCTACACTCATGCAGATCGCCCCCCACTTGATAGATGTGCAGCCTTACCTCTTGCCAATTTACGGGCACGGCATCAAAGGATTAGAAACCATGACCCTGTATTTTGCCATCTATGATCTATTGAGTAGGGATCAAAGGCGGGTTAAGGATTCAGCTCGATGCATACCCAACCGCA
>NZ_JAAHIE010000605.1:0-4068 GCF_010671945.1 Moorena sp. SIO4E2 | reverse complement strand
AATTGCTGTTGAATTTGTTCTAGTATTTTGTCAATCAATTCCTGTTCTAGATTATTGATATCGATATTTCCTAGGTCTATTTCTAGGGTATTAATTCGATGTATTGTATCTAAATCGCTGAACTGACTCAACAAATTATCAATGAGGGGGAGGACTTTATGGCGATATATTCTACTTACCTCATTTTGCAGTTCAAAAGCACCTTGTTGTGAACTTAAATTAAGTTCTATAATTTGTTTTTTGATAATATGTCGTTGTTGGTTCACTTCCAAAGACTTTAATTAAATCACTTCCACTTCAAAATCTGTGCCGATAGTCATATATCCTAAAACCTTAAATGGTAGTATTTCAAGTCTACCATTTACCAAAAATTCTATCAGGTTATTAGTTGATTTTTTATCCATTTTTGTATTTAGCCAGAGCTGGTAGGCATTTTCAAAATTTATCATATTAGGTTTGTCTAACCAGTAGCAATAAGGGGTTATATGGGCGGGTATTTCGGCACTGATAATGTTATAAATTAGCTGTTTAAAGTTTTCTTCTTGAAAGCGAGGTAGCCAATTGGGGAATACAAAACTGATTTGGAAAGAGTAAGGATCTATTGTGTTTGAATCTGTGTTTGAATCTGTGTTTGATTTAAATTCTAAAAAATTCTCGTCTGAGTCGGGGTCGTTACTGCTGCGAGGACGAAGTAAAATATGTTCGACTATATGGAATCCTTCGGTTTCATCCAATTCATTGCAGAGAGCCAAAGTTTTTCGATGGTAAGGAATTCCTAGTAAACTACAAATTCTTTGTTTTAGTCCCGATACGTTTTCTGTATCCCAAACCTGACTGGAATCAGTGTAATTAAAGGCTTTACCCCTCCCAGCGCTAATTTGGGGATAATTTTGTAAGAAACTAATTTTATCATCAATCAGTTCTTCTTCCAGGATTGAATCATATAAAAGTAAGGAATAATCTGTGAACTTTTCACAAAACTGTGCCATTAAATGATCCAGAAAACGGTTTCTTCTTGCTAAATCAGTTTCATTCCATTTATCTGTTGGTGAATTGGACTCTGGATTTAGGACTTCTGCCGCACCTGGGAGGTTAGAAAGATCCTGGGAAAAGTAGGTTGTCTTGTTCTTAGTTTGAAAAGAGAATAAATCTTTAGCATGGTCTAATTGAGCAAAATAGTCAGCTAAAAGTTTATCAAAAAACATTAAATAAGCTTGCAGTTGTTTGGCTTGAGCCTTGCGTTTGGGAGATGCGGAAGCTGGTAAACCTATTTCTCCAATACCGTAAGTAGCAGGAAAATCGTTTTGGATTGATTCATAGTCAGATAATTCCCGGTATTGTCCCACTGGGATGGGGATATCTTTTGTTTGTTTTATTGATGGTGTTTTGGTGTTTTGCTGTTGTAAGGATTCCAGATGACTTTTAGCTTTAGCCAGGTTCAGATTGCACGAAATTTGTCCTTTATAAAAGGTAATGTTACTTGTCAAGCCATCTATATCTTTGAGTTGGGGTGTTAGATTAGGCTCTAATGCTAACGCCCATTCTTCTGATTCTGATGACTTGTCGCTTGAAATAGTAATGCTTCTAACAGTTTTTATCCCTGGAATATCTAAAATAATCCGAATTAGGTCAGAGGTGTGCAGTTGGTCTTTCTTGATAAAACTATCAAGTTGTTCGTTGTCAAGGAAGCCATGTTCCAGGGGAACACCATCAAAGATGGCTTCAGGAGCTTTACCTTGATTCAGGAGTTCTTTTAATGTAAAAAAATGTAGGTGAGGAGAAATAAAGTTATCTAATTCAAAATATAGTTTTGCCATTAATTTGTTAACATCAAAGCCTTCTTCTATTTCTATCTCGGCTTTGACACTAATTGTTTCGATTTTTAAGATGTCAACGGAGACAAAATCTTCACACAAGTTCCGATGTTGATTCAGTTTATATTTTACGTTTTTTTTGAGAATCTCTTCGCCCGCTTCGTCAGATACATTTTTTTCTTTTTCGATTAGTACCCGATAAAGTCCATTTAAGTTTACTTGCTGAGTGCGTTTAGAAGCTTCAAAAGTTAAGGTATGAAGAAGCGAATCGTAATAAATTGGTGGTTCTGAATTCTTAATTGGTTTAACCCATGCATTTTTCACACCATCAATGTCGATTAGAAGTTTGCGATAATCATTAATAGTGAGGGGATTAACGGTGAGGATTTCTCTGGCGGTGAAAAACTGCTTGTTGTTTATTTCTACATCTCCAGGAGCAGGTGCAAGCAAGTCTTTCATCTCGAAGTCAAGGCGATAGCTTAAATCCGTGATGGCATAGCAGAGTTGTTCTAATATAGTAATACCAGGATCATGGGTATTGTAGTCTGTCCACAGTTTCACCCCTAGGCGTTCGATGTGTTTAATCCCTTCTTGTCGCAATAAGGCGAAATTCATGCCAGGATATTCTGGGGGGGCGTTGGAGATGGTAAGGTTTTCAGTCATGGTGATTGGGGAAAGATAGTTTATGCTTGTTTACTTCTACAAGATTTCTCTTAATTCTCAATTCCTTCCGTTTCTAAAACCTCCACGTTTTCGGTTTCAGATGCAGCACCATTGTTTTTAGTTAACTCTTCTTCTAATACCTGAATTGCTCCTTGGATGCGGAGTAAGGTTTCACGGACATTGGCTTGTTTGACTTCTAAATCTGCGAGGACTTTTTGTCCTGATTCAAATTCTGCTTTGAGTTGGGTTAGGCGTTTTTGTAGTTGTTCTTTCATGTTCATTATTGACGAGGATGGGTTACAATACAGCAGTTGTCAATTGGGTGAGGTACAAATTATTTGGTTTTAGGGAGTAGGGAGTAGGAAGTAGGGAGTAGGGAAGAAAGAAGAAAAAAATCCTGTCTACCTCGTTACTATTAAAACCGCTATAGTATATTATATAGCGTTTGTCATAGCTATGAGGTACAGTCTTCTTTGAGGTTGATTCCCTATCTTGATGCAGCGCATCCCTCTTCTGTATTACCTCTTCTGTCTTCCCTTTTCCCAGATCCGCTGTTCCCTGTTCCCTACAATCCATAAATTGTATACCTCATAGCTCTGATAATTGCTATATCTCAGATAGTTTTTGATATTAACTTTTCCACTGACACTTCAACATGGGGAAAGGCAAGAAGGGAGAGACTTCCTTGGCTATAGGTTTGTTTGATTTGATAACTATCCCCTGATGGTTGCTGAAACACGATCAGTTGTTGAGCTTTCAAATCTACAACCCAATATTCTAAAATGCCAGCCTGAGCATAGGCGATTCGCTTCTGTTCTAAGTCTTTTTCTAAGGTAGTGTCAGATATTTCTATTAATAAGTAAATTTCCTCGGCAGAAGGGTGACGATGGTCATACAAGGAAACTGGCAATTTAACAACAGCAATATCTGGTTCGGGTTCAGAATCAGGAAGGGTAACTGGATGTGCTTCGTAGATTTTGGCGCAACCCCGAAGCTTTTCCCGTAAATAGTCTGCCATAGAATCGTTGATTTTCCGATGCAATGGTCCCTCTGGTGACATTTCAATAATTTTTCCCTCTAGTAATTCCACATGACGCTCACTGAGGATACCTGCTGCAATCATGTGATGATAGTCTTCAATTGACCATTTAGCTAAGGTAATCATTTTTATACACTAATTAAAGATGGCTCTTTTGGAATTTGTAGATGGTGCGTTACGCTACCGCTAACCCACCCTATAAGATCGGCGATCGCACTTTCTAGAAATTGTATGCATTTATGTCTTTATTTTAATCCTCGGAGAGTGACACCAGAGGGATTAGAGCGGGTTTGGTTGTCAAATGACTAATGATTTCCTAAACACCTATTATTGGTAAGTAAAATGCCATGACCACAAGTGTTCGTCCGCCACCGAAGCCATCTAGGCATGATGGGTTGCTAGTCCACCTTGCAACATTGTCGCCAACTTTCTTCCACTGGAGCTTAACGGTATGCTGACCTGTCTCAAGCGGCAAGACGAGATTGCCATTCAAATTCACATTAGGATGATTAGGGCTATGGGCTTGAAAGTGCGAACCAGATTGGGGACAGC
>NZ_JAAHIE010000604.1:0-4076 GCF_010671945.1 Moorena sp. SIO4E2 | reverse complement strand
AATTCCTAGGTAATCAGTAATCGGTAATCAGTAATAGTTTCAGTAATAGTTAGCGAATCACCAATCACCCATTATCCATTACCAAATCACGCTAAGGTAGCATTTCTGACACTATTTCATCTTAGAAGTGTATAGATGTTCGGTTAACCCATCACAGATTGGTAGTATTGTCAACCTCCATGACTAGGGGAATGCGCTAGACTAATAATCATATTGGATAGGGACTATTTCTGCCTCGTTGCCCCTATGGTATAGCCCCCGAAGCGAAGGGTGGCTTCCCTTGCTAATTGTATTGCCAATTGTATTCAGGTCCCGACCCTCAATAATTTTAATCTAAGTTAAACACTGCTCTCACAGAAAATTAACAGAACATGTCTAGATTAAATTATAGGACTTACACCGCTAACCCACTTTATTAACCTAATTACAACGATTTCAGCCTTTGATTAATAATAATCTTGGTGCGTAAATCATCAATTAATCAAAGCCCAGTTATTGCTGACACTGATTCAAAACCAATATCAAGCCCACTGCCTCCCAGTCGAAATACCAGTCGATCTACCCTTTTGTCAACAGAATCTTATGCTATTAGACCATCAAACCCCCAAATCTAATCACACCACCCGTAATCCGTTAAAAAAAGCAGGAACTTATGTGTCACTGTTGTTACTGGGAGCAGGGTTAGGCTTTTCCGGCGGTTATGTAGCATTACGTAACTCTCTTCCCGAATCCACATCCCCTGAAGCAATTGTCCCTCAGAACAAAACAGCTAGGCTCCCAGGCAGTAAACCTGTGGTGACTCAAAATCCCAACTTTATCACCAATGTGGTAGAACAAGTTGGACCAGCAGTGGTGCGGATTAACGCTTCTAGAACCGTCACCAGTAGAGTCCCAGATACTTTTAGAAACCCGATGTTCCGGGAATTTTTTAGGTTACCATTTCCCGATGTACCCCAAGAGCGAGTTGAACAGGGTACCGGTTCAGGTTTCATTATCGATACCGATGGTTATATTCTCACCAATGCCCATGTAGTCGATAGTGCGGATACTGTTAATGTAATCCTCAAAGATGGTCGCCAATTTAAAGGGACGGTAGTGGGAAGCGATCCCTTGACAGATGTAGCCGTGATCCAGATTGAGGCAGAAAACTTACCTACCGTTGCTCTCGGTGATTCTGATCAACTCACCCCAGGAGAATGGGCGATCGCAATTGGTAATCCCCTTGGTTTAGATAGTACTGTAACCACTGGCATCATTAGTGCTACCGGTCGTTCTAGCTCTCAAGTCGGTGTTCCCGATAAGCGAGTGGAATTTATCCAAACCGATGCTGCCATTAACCCCGGTAATTCTGGCGGACCCCTGCTCAATGCCTCCGGTGAAGTGATTGGCATGAACACAGCCATTATTCGGGGTGCTCAAGGATTAGGATTTGCCGTTCCCATTAATACGGTGGAAGGAATTGCTGAGCAACTGATTGTTGAGGGTAAAGTAGAACATCCTTACTTGGGCATCCAGATGGTAACCTTAACCCCAGAAGTTAAACAACAGATCAACAGTAATCCCAATGCTGGATTGATGGTTGATGAAGAAAAAGGGGTATTGATTGCCAAAGTAATAGCTAATTCCCCAGCTGCCAAAGCAGGATTGCGTGCGGGTGATGTGATCCGCAAAATCAATGATCAGCCGGTCAAAGATGCAACAGAAGTTCAGAAGTCTGTGGCTAAAACGAAAGTAGGCAGTGATTTAATCCTAGAGTTGCGCCGCAATCAACGAGATACTAAATTGACCGTGCGACCTGGTGCTTTTCCCACTGGTAAGTAGTAGTTAAGTAGTAGTTGAAACGATTAATATCAAGTTCAGTTAATCCCTTTAATTATCGGGCTTTGAATCACATTAGCATTCAGCTGTCTGCTGAATGCTAATTGCTTATTGAATCACTAATGAATAATTAACCAGACTGGCATATTAAACATAGCTTTGCCACTCGTCCCCTGTTAAGGACTCGGTGGCAACTGCCTGCTGTAGCCCCGTTTCATTCATTAGCCAGATCCCATTTTGTCCGTCAGAGCCATTACGCAACAGGATATCGTCAAAACCATTATCGTCAAAGTCCATAGTACCACGAATTTCCCAATCACCGCTGATTGGTGCTGAGTCAATGAACACTGACTCTACATACTCAGTACCATCCATCCGCCAGTAGTAGATCTCTTGGTTTTGAGTATTGCGCCACAGAATATCCGCGTCACCATCGTTATCTAAATCTCCAGCACCTTGCATCTCCCATAGACCGTCTTCTGGTAGCAGCAAATTCTCACCATTACTTTGCCTGGTAATCAACACTCCCTGATCCAGCTCCGTGCCATTCATCAACCAAACCGCATTTTCTCCGGTATTGGTATTACGCCAGAGAATATCTTCTTCTCCATCACTGTCGAAATCTCCCGTGCCACGGATTTCCCAGTTGAGGTCTGATACCTGGGTGCTAGATGCTCCGCTTTTGAACTCAAAGCCTTCCATTAACCAGAAGCCAACATCTCCGGTATCGGTATTACGCCAGATAATATCCTTTTGCTCATCGCCGTCAAAGTCTCCAGCACCACGCATCTCCCAGGGACTGTCAGCTGGTTCCGATTGAATCGGATTTGACTGATCCAAGTTGGTGCCATCCATGATCCAGGCACGATTGTCTCCAGTCTCGGAATTACGCCAAAAAATATCCGCAGAAGGGACATTGAGTGCATTGAATTCAATGAAGTCAATTCGGGTAAATTCGTCGCCATCAGAAGTACCGTTAATTGTGATCAGGTCTCCATTTTCGATGAATATGCTATTGCTAATCTGTTGATTGACGAAAGCAGCAGCATTAGCGGCAATACCAGCACCATCAGGGGGGTCATTGAGAGTTAAGGTTGGCAATTCGGTATCGCCAATAGTGATATCTATGGTGCTATCCCCATCAGTCTCATCAAAGTAGCCCAGCCTTACTTCGTAGTTACCAGTAGCTAGGTCAAAGGTTCTGGTAGCAGTACCAGAGGGGAAACTAGTATCACTTCCAGCGTCAAATAGGCTGATGACTGAATTACCCTCAGCATCGCTATTATTAGCAATTACAAAATTCGTTAGATTGGGAAAGCTTTCAGCTTGAATTTTTACCATAATTTTTCTTTACTTAAAAATAATACTCTGTCGCTTTTGACTAGTTATACTGGTTGACTGACAAAAGTCAGGATAATCTTACCTAGTCTGCTTTTCAGTCTTTACTAGGGATTCACCATCATAAGGTTACCCATTCAATCTTTCATGACTTTATCCTTTGCTCAGGATAATTTTGTCAGTCAATCAGCTTGTTTCTATGATGGGAGGCTTAGTTATGGTTCAACAGTACCCTTAAGGGTACTTTTTGATAATTTATTACGTCAAAAAATATTCTATATAGCAATTATCATAGCTATGAGGTACACAATTTCGGGATTTTAGGGAATAGGGAATAGGGAATAGGGAATAGGGAATAGGGAACAGCGGATCTGGGAATAGGGAATAGGGAATAGGGAATAGGGAATAGGGAATAGGGAATAGGGATGCGCTGCATCAAGAGGTGCGACCCGTGGCGAATTTAATAATTAGATGAGGAAAGCGCACCTAACAGGGAATCAACGTCAAAGAAGACTGTACATCATAATTGCGAGGAACGCTATAAATAGGAATGTAAATAATTTAAATTCAATAATTTAGCTATGTATAAATAATCGAGATATAGCGGTTTTAAATGGGGTGAAGTACATAATTTGGGGATTTTTGGAAACAGGCAACAGGCAACAGGCAACAGGCAACAGAGAATAGGGGTAAGCATTCAGCCGTCAGCTATCAGCTATCAGCGTGTCGCGTATCAGCTTATGGGCTACAGATGGTGCTATAGCAGAAGTCAGAAGTCCTTTGTCAGAAGTCCTTTGTCAGAAGTCAAACTCTTGCGCTTCTTGATGCAGTCGCTCATGGGGGAAACCCCCAAGACCGTAATGGTGCGCTTGACCTTGGCGAATTAAATTCGCCACGGGTCGCACCTCTGCATCGCTTAC
>NZ_JAAHIE010000603.1:0-4079 GCF_010671945.1 Moorena sp. SIO4E2 | reverse complement strand
TGATACGCTTCAAACTACTGCAATTATCCCCAACTGACCATGTGTTGCTGGTAACCATGCACCACATCGTCTCCGATGGTTGGTCAATAGGAGTCTTTCGGAGGGAATTAGCCCAACTTTACCAGGCATTCTGTGAGGGTCATGCTTCCCCCTTGGCCCCTTTGACCATTCAGTATGGAGACTTTGCCTATTGGCAACGCCAATGGTTAGCCCAGCAGGTTCTAAAAACTCAACTAGACTACTGGAAACAGCAACTGGCTGGGATTACTCCACTATTAGAACTGCCCACGGATTATCCGAGACCAGCAATGCAAACTTTCCGAGGTAGTTGGAAACGTTTTGAGTTGGATGCTAGCCTGACCCAAAAGCTGAAAGCCCTCAGCCAAAAAGCCGGGGTCACTCTGTTCATGACCTTGTTAGCCGCTTTCGATGTTCTGCTCTGTCGCTACTCTGGGCAAACAGATATTGTGGTAGGCTCTCCCATTGCCAATCGTAATCAGGGGGAAATTGAACCCTTGATTGGCTTTTTTGTCAACACCTTAGTCTTGCGCTCAGACCTATCAGGCAATCCGAGTTTTGAGGATTTACTCACTCAAGTCCGAAAAACCACGTTAGAGGCATATACTCATCAAGACTTACCCTTTGAAAAATTGGTAGAGGAATTACAGCCAGAACGTCGCCTCGATCATCATCCGGTGGTTCAGGTAGCCTTTGCCCTCCAAAATGCACCGATAACGGATTTAGCACTGTCTGGCTTGAAGGCAGAAGCCATAAAATTGGATACCGAAACAATCCGTGAATTTGATTTAGAACTTCACCTGTTCGAGAGTGAGCAGGGTCTGTCAGGATTGTGTGCTTACAGCAGTGATTTATTCAAAACCGAAACAATTCAAAGGATGTTGGGGCATTTCCAGACCCTATTACAAGGGGTAGTTGCTGATAGTAGTCAAGGTATTGGTGAACTTCCCCTACTCACCCCTGCTGAACAACAACAAATTTTGGTGGAGTGGAATCAGACCCAAACCGATTATCCTCGCAATTCCTGCGTTCACCAGTTATTTGAAACCCAAGTCCAAAACACACCAGATGTAGTAGCAGTGGTTTTGGCAGACCAAACCTTAACTTATCGGGAGTTGAATCAACAGGCCAACCAACTGGCCCATTATTTGCTTTCCTTGGGTGTTGGCTCACAGAGTTTGGTGGGGGTTTGTTTGGAGCGATCGCCTAATCTAATCATCGCCCTGTTGGCAATTCTGAAAGCTGGTGGAGCCTACCTTCCCCTCGACCCAACTTATCCTCCTGAGCGACTGGCTTTGATGGTAGAGAATGCTGGTCTGAAGGTAATCCTGACTGAAACGGGTCTGAGTGAGAATCTGCCACAGGTGGCCGATTGTGTCAATCTCAATACCCAGGAAAAGACGATTGCAGCCCATCCAAAAGAGAATTTGGACCTCCCCACTACAGCCACATCTTTGGCTTACGTCATGTATACTTCCGGGTCCACAGGACAACCGAAAGGGGTCAGCGTCACCCACCGCAATATTGTGCGGCTGGTGAAGAATACCAACTATGCCCAATTTACCACCAATGATGTGGTTCTCCAGTTAGCCTCAGTTTCTTTTGATGCCGCCACATGGGAAATCTGGGGCAGTTTGCTCAATGGCTCCCGCCTGGTTTTGTTCCCTGAACCGAAACTGTGCTTGTCAGCCTTGGGGCAAGTGATTAAGCAATATCAGGTCACAGCCTTGTGGCTCACCGCTGGATTGTTTAACTTAATGGTGGATCAGCAGTTGGACGATTTGCAATCTCTACGTCTGTTGATGGCTGGTGGAGATGTGCTGTCTGTGTCCCATGTGCTCAAATGTTGCCAAGCTCTGCCCCATTGTCAGTTCATCAATGGTTATGGTCCGACGGAGAACACCACCTTTACCTGTTGCTACCCAGTGGTGCCGGGTGAGAGCCTGCAAAACATCGGTCAATCAATTCCCATTGGTCGTCCCATTGCCAATACCCGAGTCTACATCTTAGATTCCCACCAACAACCAGTGCCCATTGGGGTGCCGGGGGAACTCTACGCTGGGGGCGATGGAGTGGCAAAGGGCTATCTCAATCGTCGAGAACTTAATGCCGAACGTTTTATTTCCAGTCCTTTCAATGAGGGTGAGAGTCTTTACAAGACCGGGGATAAGGCACGCTATTTGCCGGATGGCAACATTGAATTCCTCGGTCGCATTGACTATCAAGTCAAAATCAGAGGTTTCCGTATCGAACTCGGAGAAATTGAATCCTTGCTCAGTGGCTACCAGCAGGTGCAGGAATGTGTGGTCATCTGCCGGGAAGATACCCCAGGAAACAAGCGCCTGGTAGCCTATGTAGTTGGGGATGATGATCTTGACATTAAGGCTCTCAAAGAGTATATGAAACAGAAGTTACCAAACTACATGGTTCCCAGTGTAGTGGTGCCTCTGACGTCATTACCTCTGTCTTTGACTGGTAAAATAGACCGCAAAGCGTTACCTGTCCCTGATGCTGCCTTCAGCCACAGCAGTGAGTTCGTTGCTCCCCAAACAGAGAGTCAAATTCGCATCGCTAGTCTTTTTGCTGAAATTCTCTCTCTGCAACCTGAAAGTATTAGCCTTAATGACAGTTTCTTTGAGTTAGGGGGTCATTCCCTATTGGCCACTCAACTGGTGTTTCGTATTCGTGAAGCCTTCAAGATTAATTTATCTCTAAGGGCATTGTTTGATTATCCCTCTGTTTCTGATTTGGCTAGTGCAATCGACCAAGCTTTAGTAACTGGAAACTATCAATCCCAGACTTGGGATTTAGAAGCAGAAGCTGCTCTAGACCTAGACATTCAGCCATCAACTGCGACCAGGCAAACCGTCAGTCCAATGGAACGAATTTTCCTAACCGGTGCAACGGGTTTCTTGGGAACTTACTTACTTTCTGAACTCTTGACCACAACGGATGCTACTGTCTATTGCTTGGTTCGTGCCGAGCATATAGATGCTGGAAAAGAAAGACTATTGAGCAAGTTAGAAGCAACTGGATTATGGAGTGAGAATTTTACATCTCGAATTATTCCCATCATCGGAGATTTAGGAACCAGTCGTTTTGGACTCTCAGCAACTGAGTATAATAATTTATGCCAAGACATTGATGTGGTTTATCACGCTGGAGCCTATGTTAATCATCTGTGGTCTTACCCTCTTTTAAAAGATGCGAATGTTTTGGGAACCCAAGACGTGTTAAGACTAGCTAGTCTAGGGAAGCTCAAACCTGTTCATTACGTTTCTACCATGAGCGTGTTATCAACATCCCAAACTGAGCAACCCATTCTCGAGTCAGCCACTGCCAATCATTATGATTTACCAAAATTAGGCTATGTTCAGACCAAGTGGGTAGCAGAGCAGTTAGTTTGGGAAGCGAAAGAGCGCGGTTTGCCCATAACTATCCATCGACCTACAAGGATTAGTGGTCACAGTCAAACCGGTGTCTCTAGTTTTGATGACTTCCTATCGCGACTGGTGAAAGGATGTATTCAACTCCAAAGTTTTCCTAACTGGGATGGTTTTTCAGAAAACCTCGTTCCAGTAGATTATGTCAGCCGAGGGATTGTTTGTCTGTCTCAACAAAACCGTTTATTTGGGAAGGCATTCCATTTAATTAATCCAAAATCGGTGCATCTGAGGGAGATTTTTGACTGGGTACGCTCCCTGGGCTATAGCTTGGAAGAAATTGACTATACTGATTGGCGTTCCAAGTTGATCGAGGATATGGAAAATCCTCTCTACCCTTACTTACCCAACTTCCCGGAATCACCGTCAAGCACAAGAAACTTAATTGAGTACGATTGTCGCAATGTGGTTGATGGTTTAAGGGGAAGTGGGATCAAGTTACCGGAGGTTAATCAGGATTTATTTAAAACTTACCTCTGCTACTTTAGAGAAAGTGGATTTTTGGAGGATTGAACCTTCAAAGCCTTGATGTCTATAGCGGTTTTTAATTCGGTGAGGTACATGTTTTTAGTGACCAGGGAGCAGGGAGTAGGGAGCAGGGAGCAGTGAAATCATAAA
>NZ_JAAHIE010000602.1:0-4083 GCF_010671945.1 Moorena sp. SIO4E2 | reverse complement strand
ATAAATGTTGGGAATTAGTTTATGCTTTGATGCGTTTAAGTCGTCATAAGCTCGATAATTATTTACGAGGTATGAGAGCTATGAAGCTTATACAGTCTACTTTTTAGCTCTCATGTCGCCCCCCCAGCAGGAAAGTATTGAGGACTGGATAATCATCAGTAGGTAGTTTTCCTAGGTGTTTTTTGATGATTTGTGGAAAATTTGATATCATTTAAGCAACATTATTATATTTTTATTTGGCCTCTATTTTATCAAATTAGAGGCTATTTGTCTAGTTTTTTAACTATCATTCAACATTTCTGCTAATATTGATAAGTATTTAGGGGTATAAATGTCGATTTTTTTTATTTTTTTTACCGTTGTTTAGATGTTTTAAACTAATAAATAATAATCAGGTGGCAACGAAAGTAAACATAAACGTAAACTCGAACGTAAACCCTAACGCAAACCTAATCCTTGATAGTGTAGATTAAGTTATCATTAATAAATCATGAACGTGGAAGAACTATAAAACCGTTATCGAGAAGAGATTCAAAGTCTAGCTAACCAACTTCAAAATGCAGTTCTCGGACTGTCTCAGACAGAATAAAAAATTGCTAAGATGGGACGGTCTATAGAGAACCTGAGCCAAATCCTTGAGTAATTTATCTTACAGCAGAATCAAAAAAAACTAATTCCATGACTGATGGACAATAAATGTCAAGTCGCTTGACCGTAGGTCACGCTGCGCGAACGCTCCAATTCAAAGTTCAAAATTATTAATTCAAAATGATTCGGACAATTCTAGATTTTTAATTTTTAATTTTTAATTTTTAATTCCCCGGGGGGCTTGTACCCGGAATTAATTAATTCAAAATTTGTTCAATGTCTTGATGCAATAGCGAGTGGGGGAAACCACGGCAATAGCGAGTGGTTTGTTCGCGTTCGCCTTTGGCGTGGCCTACGGCCAAGCGTCGCCTTTGGCGATAGTTACCGTAAGACAGGCTCGCCTTAATCAATGGAGGCGCGCTTTCCGCTTGAAGAATTAAATTACGGGGTCGCGCCTCAAGTTTTAACCCTTTTTTGCATAACCTACCAACCATAAAGGCTCAACGTAATCAGGTTTCGTCTCCGGGGGAGACCACGGCAATAGCGAGTGGGGGAAACCCCCAAGACCGCGCTGCCTCCCCAAGACCGCGCTGCCTCCCCAAGACCGCGCTGCATCGCTTCTAGATTTTTAATTTTTAATTTTGAATTTTGAATTCCCCAAAGGGGTCAATGATTTCCCTAACAGGACTTACGCAACAACCCTATCTGTAGGGTGCGTTATTAACTAACCAAGCGCTTTTGTGGAAGCACCTTTGTGGCCGAGTTTTGCGTAAGTCCTGCCTAAGACTTCAAACTCATATCATCTCCGGTACCATCGGTATTGTATACCACAAGAGTGTTTTGCAGGCGGCTCAGCCTTGTGGCTCTCAAGACAAATGACAAAAAAAGCGGACTGGATATCAATTGGTTATTTCTTCCTCTATGGCTTGTTCTATTTCTCTGAGAAGCGCTGGTTTGACTAGATAACGACGAGCTCCTAGTCTGAGAGCTCGCTTTTTGTCTGCTGGGAAGGAGTAGGCAGAAAGGATAACTATAGGGATTGTTGCCCATTGGGATTTCTTGAGTTTTTCGATCAAGGTAAAGCCATCAACTTCTGGTAATTTGAGATCCAGCAGAATCAAGTCAGGTTGAAAGTCGGCGAGGTCTCGTTTAATGGTTAACCCATGGGGTAAAGCGCAAACGTCATACCCTTGCAACTGAAGGTATTCAGTGATAACTTCTCGATTGAAATCGTCATCCTCAATAAATAGGATTTTCTGAACCACAATTACAGATGTTTTTTCATTGCTACATAAATACCAACGGTTTATCCTTTAAACGACCATATGCCTCCGCATCAAAGCGGTACAAATTTCAGGGACGACCTGCTCCATGAGATCCTCTTAAACTAGTATCCGCCAGGAATAATAGCTTTAAAAGACGAGGGCTAAAATTGTAATAATCCGAGACGTTTTCAAAAAAAACTGTGGTGTACAGTTGATAAATAGTATAGATATTATTGAGGGTAAATACATCTCGGAACAGGTCAAAGGCGACAGGATTGTCTGCCAATTTGTTGCGCAAATGCCGATAACCATAGTCCAAAATTGGATTATGCTCAAAGGCGAGCTGCGGCACATGCTCGATGGAATACCAGGTAATACCACTGACATGATCTGTGTTGAATTTAGCTTCTTCTAGTCCCACTAGGGCAAAGTAACTGACGGATAGGTAACCCATGGCATAGTGGTGGTTATAGGTAACCTCGACTCTAACCAATTTTGGTTGATAACGACCTAGTTCTCCGAAAGTGTACAGTTGCTCTAGGTTCAGGTTGTTAACTCCAATTTTCTCTGCCCAAATCCGATCGCATAGCGTGGCCATTCGCGTAGCGTGGCCGAAAGGCCAAGGCCAATCGCGTAGCGTGGCCATTCGCGTAGCGTGGCCGAAAGGCCAAGGCCAATCCCCAGCATTGTCTAATGATTCTCCGTCCGACACCAAGGTTCCTGGTAAACTCGATTTACCGAGGAAGGCTTCCTCTTGGAGTACCAAAAGGCGGCTTTGTTGGGTATTGAGGGAAAAAATCACAGGATCAACCCCGACCTGGACGTTGGCTAGAGCTGGTAGTTTGACCTGTTTGGTGCTGCTTTGGGTCATTGGTACAACTGCTCTTGATGGATATAGTCCTTAACCAGAGGAGTCAGTGCTTTTGTATCACCATTCTCACGATACGCTGTAGAGGAAACTGATGGTACCGTAATATCAGCGATCGCTAATTGTGCTCCTAGATGCTTCAACTTTTCTAAACTAGCCTGATCTACTCCATATCCTGAACGAGGTATCACCAGCAACTGTACTTGTTTTAACAATTGTTCAATTTGATACCAACGGGGCATCTGACGGACTAAATCAGCACCAATCACCAGAGTCATGTTTGCCTGTAATCCCCAGCGCTGTTTAGCTAGTGCTATGGTTTCCAAGGTTCTAGAGCTACTCAAGTCGGGGCTGACACGGATCGGATTTTGATACGGGTCAATCTCCTCAATCAGTAACTTGAGCATGTGGGAACGTTGTTCTAGGGTAGTCTGATGAGACTTGAATGGATTATCTGACGCCCAAACCACCACTTGGTCATAGTGATGGGATAGCCACTGGAGAATGGATTGATGAGCACAAGTTGGGGGATCTGCACTGGTACCAAACAGGGCTATATTGACCATAGTTAGTTAAAAGTTAGTTAAAAGCTCAAAGGGGTTTGAGATTAGGTTTGCTCTTCAGTATCTAGTGCGTGAAAAGCGATCTAAGCCTAGGCTTGGGTTTTAGCTTCAGAATTCTAAAATTTAAACGCGCCACGGCTTAGGGTACACTCAAAGGAAACAGAATGGGATGGATGCGCGTCCCGCAATTAAGCGAACGCTTCAACTGCTACACGCTATATATAGCTTATTTGCTTCAGCCCTGAGACCAATGGTGAGAGCCCCCTAGTTGATTGACAAAAGTCCTTAAACTAGGGGGCATGACAGTTGGTACAATGGATATAGCCTGAGAAATCCGACAAATCAAATAGGATTTACTGAGAACTCCAACTGATCAGGACTTATCCAGGAACTCCCTTGAGTAAGGTGCGTTATTAACCCACCTTACTAAGCTGTCGCCTATTTAATTTGTCTATTTTTGAATAAGCGGGAAAAACTATACAATCTTCTCCCCTTGCCGATTCAATTTATAAATCAATTAAATGTAGATGCGACCAATATGTAGATGCGATCAATATAATATGCTTGATGTAGATGTTTTACAGCTTACTTACCTTTCTTCCCACTGTTCTATCTCTTTCATCCCACCACCAATAATCTCTCTAAAAGTGCAACGCCCCTCAAAGTGTGGGAGTATGAAGCTTCCACCGCCTGAACGAGGCGGTGGTGTCTTATGCTAATTTGGAGTTATCCCTAACCCACAACTCACACAAGGAAGCCCAGCTTCTAGGCGGTCGTCCAGATCTTTTGCTGGAACGAC
>NZ_JAAHIE010000601.1:0-4086 GCF_010671945.1 Moorena sp. SIO4E2 | reverse complement strand
CTGAGTCAGCAATACTGACACTCCTGCATCAGATAGCATATAAGCTAAACGTTCCGATGGATAATTTGGGTCTAATGGCACATAAGCTCCTCCGGCTTTGAGTATGGCTAATAAACCTACTACCATCTCTACTGAACGCTCTACACATATTCCCACTAGCGTTTCTGGAGCTACTCCCAATTTTTGCAAGTAATGGGCTAGTTGATTGGCTTTAGTATTTAATTGGGAGTAAGTTAAACTTTGCTGTTCAAAGACCACTGCTACTGCATCTGGTGTTTTCTCTACTTGCTCTTCAAATAACTGATGGATACATTTATCTCTAGGATAATCTGTTTTAGTGTTGTTCCACTCCACCAATATCTGATGTAGCTCTGATGGTTTCATTAGTGGCAACTGCAATACTTTCTGTTCGGGATTTGCCACCACTGCTTCTAACAAATTCTGGAAATGTCCCATCATTCGAGCTATTGTCTCTGGCTCAAAGATATCGGTGCTGTAAACACAATAAGCTTCTATACCAGATGAAACTTCCCAACAGTGAACTTCCAAATCGAATCTAGTGAAATCAAAGTCAAATTCCATTTCACTTACCCTTAAGCCTGGTAGATTCCAAGCCTCCATTTTGTTATTCTGGAGAGCAAACATCACCTGTACTAAAGCGTTATGACTTAAGTTTCGTTCCGTTTGCAATTCCTCCAGTAGCTTTTCAAAGGGTAAATCTTGGTAATTGTAAGCGTCTAACGTAGTTTTTCGTACTCGTTCTAATAATTTTCTGAAGGTAGGGTTATCTGACAAGTTAGCCCGCAAAACAAGGGTATTAACAAACATACCAATTAATGGTTCTATTTCCCTTCGATTGCGGTTGGCAATGGGAGAACCCACTACTAGATCGGACTGACCACTGTAGCGCGATAGTAAAACAAAAAATGCAGTCAGCAGAGTCATAAATAATGTGCTTCCTGACTCTTGGCTTAACTGTCTCAGTTTTTGAGTTAAATTGGAGTCAAGCTGAAAATACTCCATCCCACCTTTAAAAGTAGGTTCAGTAGGACGAGGGTAGTCGGTAGGAATATCCAGAATAGGGGAAATTCCAGACAACTGTTTTTTCCAGTAATTCAGTTGTTTCTCAAGGACTTCTCCTGTCAACCATTCTCGTTGCCAGCTAGCAAAGTCCGCGTATTGGATGGGCAACTCTGGTAAAGCCGATGGCTTTCCTTGAGCAAAAGCCTCATACAGAGTTGATAACTCTCTAACTAAAATTCCCAAAGACCAACCATCAGAGATAATATGATGCATGTTTATCAGCAACACATGATGTTCTGACTCTAGTTGCAACAAAGTAACTCGTAGCACTGGACTGTTAGCTATGTCAAAAGTTGCCATAGCTTCCTGTCTGACTAATTTTTTAACCTTTTCTGACTGCTGGTAAGTCGAGTCACCACTTTGCAAATCTACCACAGTCAGTGGCAGTTCCATTACAGGATCAACTATCTGTACGGGTTGTCCATTTATTTCGGGGAAACTAGTTCTTAAAGTTTCATGGCGTTGGATGATTTCTTTCAGGCTTTGCTCCAAAGCTACAACGTTTAAAGGCCCCTTCAGGTTTAAGGCAATTGGCTGATTATAGGAAGAGTTATCAGGAAATAGCTGCTTGAGAAACCATAACCTTTCCTGAGCAAAAGATAAGAGCAACTTACCATCCCTAGGAATTTGTTTAATAGTCGTTGCTAATGATTCTTGAGTTGTGTGAGCTTTCCGCAGAAACTCTATGATTTCTGTTTTGCGCTCAACCATATCTTGTCTCATTTCTGGTGTGATTACTCCCTTCGGAGCATGACAACCTAATTGCCCTTTATCTATCCAAAGTTTGACCCCTAGATTTTGCAGGTATGATACAAATTCAAATGTTTTCATAATAAAAATGCCTCATGTTCTTTTGTTTCAGAAATTAATGAAGTCTGATTTTGAGCAACTTGATGCAGCACTTCAAGGTTCTGGGCAATGTCAGCAATAGTAGGGGACTCAAATAAATCCTGCAAAGTCACTTCCTTCTCAAAAGCTTGTTGTATCCTAGACACAACTTGAGTAGCTAGCAAAGAATGCCCCCCCAATTCAAAGAAGTTATCGTGTATTCCCACCTTTTCTATTCCCAACACTTCTTGCCAAATCTCTGCTAATGCCTTCTGTGTCTCCGTCTGGGGAGCTACATACTCCGTTGACACACTACTAGCCACATCCGGTACAGGCAATGCCTTACGGTCTACCTTACCGTTAGGAGTCAGAGGCAGTTGCGACAACACCATCAACCCCGATGGCACCATATACTCTGGCAACCGCGACTGTAGATACTCTCTCAACTGCGGTATCAGTTCCTTTCTGAACTGGGAACTCAAAGGATTATTCCCATAATTACTCCAGTTAGCTGCTACCACCGATTTTTGAGTTAGGGGTGTTAACACTATCCCTTCTTTGGCTAACTCACTGCGCACAAATACCCCATCCATCAATTCCGGACTACCTTGTCCAGACCAACACAACTCTAAGCTATACCCTAAAGATGCACTTAGTTCATATAACCTCTCTGGGTCAATGCTCTTGGTTTCCTTTGACTCTAAAAACTGCCTCAACTGCTGCACATTCTGTTTTGATTCTGGCTGTGATAGCAACTCTACCAACTCTACATCATTAGCTACTCTGCCATTGACTAAACCACTAAAGCAAATTGATTCTGGCCCTTTGTCTCGCAGATAAGTTTCTATCTGTTGAACACTCAGAGCCGCTCCACTTTCTACAGTCGGTGTTATTACTTTTCCTGGTTGTGCCTCTATGTGCAACAGCACGCTATAGCGATATTTGTTCAGTTCATTGTGTTCTGTTCCCCTCTGTAAACGGATTTGTACATGAGTTATTTCTGGATGTTTTTCTTTGAGAGCTACAAACAACTCTGGTGACACTAACAACTCGGTTTCCTGCTCCATTTTTATGTCTATCTTTTGCTTGAGTTGTTGGCACGACAGTGAGGGAGTTGCTTGATACAGCTGCACCGAACTGTGAAAGGCTTTCATTAATGGCCTACTCCGGATATCCCCTAAGAAAATCATCCCTCCTGGTTTGACTACCCGGATACTGTTTTCTATTACTTGCAACAGATACTCCACACTAGGGAAATACTGGACTATTGAACTCAGTAGCACTACATCGAAACTGTTATCTGGTATATCAGCCATGTCTTCAGCTCGTTTCTGTGCTAAGGAGACATGACTATATTTGTCTGGTTCCTGTTCTATTTGTTGTTTGATGTATTCTAATGAGACCTTGGAGATATCTGTGCCTAAATATTTTTGTGTCTGGGGTGCAATTTGAAATAGCAGCATTCCTGTGCCACAACCTATTTCCCACACACTCTCTGGTTTCTGGGCTAATACTTGGCTAACAATATCCCCTGCCCAGATGCGCATTTGCTCTACTGGTATGGCTTGGTTGTCATAGTTACTTAACCACCCTTGATTATTGAATAGTGGGTCACTTACTTCACTGAGTTGATTATAGATTTGTTGGTTGAATATGTTTTGCCAACTGTCTACTTGAGTTTCTGATAGTTCGGGGTTGGTGGTGGTGGTAGTTTGAGTTTCGGGTACTATGTATGCTACTAAACGTTTATCTCCTGGATTGTCTTCTCTTGCTACTACTACTGTTTCTTTGACTTGAGGGTATGAATTGATAACTGCTTCTATTTCTCCTGTTTCGATGCGGAAACCTCGGATTTTTACTTGGTGGTCTATTCTACCCAAGAATTCGATGTTCCCATCCCCTAAGTAGCGAGCCAAATCCCCTGTCTTATATAGTTTTGACTTTTGACTTCCCAACTTCTTAGGGAGGGGTGGGTTTACTTTTGAGTCCTCAAAAGGGTTGGGAATAAATTTGGAGGCTGTGAGTTCGGGGCGGTTGTGGTAGCCTCTGGCTAAACCATCTCCTCCGATGTGGAGTTCTCCTGCTACTCCTATGGGGACTGGTTGCAAATTTCTATCCAAAATATATACTTTGGTATTGGATATTGGCTTACCAATAGGTGGTGCAATACTGCCA
>NZ_JAAHIE010000600.1:0-4089 GCF_010671945.1 Moorena sp. SIO4E2 | reverse complement strand
TCTATTTTTAAGGCTTTTTGAAGTATTGTTTTTTGCTCTTGTGTCAGATAATTTTTTGCTGGCATATTTCCTATTATTGGGTTATTTATTAATTTTTATTATACCAATTTAAATGCCGAACAGCTTAGTAATTGCACCATCCCTGTATAATGGGGTTAAGTCGGCTAATCAGAGCCGATTGAGAGGCAGCTTGATGTTGGTCTATGACATCGGAAAGGTGCCCATAGTGTTTCTGGATTTTCTCCAAAGATGGTTTGATGATAGTCTTAAAACCTTGCTTTGACTGATTTTTCCCTACTTTGTATTGTTTGACGTTGAACCCTAAGAAATTGAAGCCGTCCATTGTGTGGGTGATTTTGGTCTTACTTGGTTTTAATTCCAAACCCATGCCACTCAACCATTCACTGATTATTTGTTGACATTCTTTAACCACGGTTTGGTCTTTGTGCATGAGTCGGGTAGGGCGGGGACATCGCTGTCCCTTTCCCCCCTCAGAACCGGACGTACAAGTTTCCAAGTATCACGGCTCAAGCAAATCACTAGGGCTTTCCATAATGTATTCGTTGGTGACACAAAATATGAACAAGTTGGAGATTCTTGTAGTTGTCCTTGCCTCCCTTTGATTTAGGGATGACATGATGAACGTGCAGTTCTTCTGTGTTAAACAGAGATTCTTGACACACCGGACATACAAAGTGCTGGTTTTTTGCTATTTTCTGCCACGACTTTTTCTGGTTTTTGGAATCTCGTTTACGCTTGGAGATGAACCATTTTTGGATTTCAGGGTCAGGGTCATCAGGTGACGATTTTCCAGGTATGAGAACATGGCGTTCTATATTAAACCAAGAGAATTTTAGCAAATGGATTCCACTGCTGTGGTCTCCAAATACCCAGTTATCCTTCCTCTCCAAATTGAATCGTCCGAAGTATTTTTGTTTCCTCCAGGTGTCGTTTTTGTTGGGATGTTTTCTTTTGGCGTATCATAAGAGCCCGTTTATGCATCCATTGGTCGAGGCTCTCAAAGGTTTTCCTTGCTACTCCTTTACGGTGGTAATTTGCCCAACCTCTAATGATGGGATTGAGTACCGATATTAATTCTTTGACTGAGTTAGATTTATATTTAAGCCAAAGGTGTCGGAGTTGGTCTCGGATTTCCTTGATTGCCTTTTGACTCGGTTTCGTTAACAGTTTGTAGCCAGATTTGCTGTTACTATCACGGTAGTGTCTGATGTGGAATCCCAGAAAATCGAACCCTTCTGTAATGTGAACAATTCGAGTTTTTGACTCTGATAATTGTAGTCCTCTTTGACCTAACCAGAGTTTGAGCTGTTCAAGAACTAGTTGGGCATCTTCTTTGGTTTCACATAAACAAACAAAGTCATCAGCAGATCTGACCACTATACGGTTGCCAATAATTTGACCCCGTTTGTCGTATTTGATTCCGAGTGCGTCTTCCATACCATGTAGGGCTATGTTGGCTAATAAAGGCGACACAATGCCACCCTGGGGTGTTCCGGCTTCTGTTGTGTAGAATGCTCCTTTTTCCACGTAGCCTGCTTTGAGCCATTTTTGTATCAGCTTTCGTGCCGGAAAGTTTCCAATTTTGTTAATAAGAAACTCGTGGCTTATGTTATCGAAGCATCCTTTAATGTCGGCATCAACTACCCATTTTTTCCGTCCGTTTGGACGAATACCACGGAAGATTTTCTCTAGGGCATCATGGGCGCTTCTGCCCGGTCTGAAACCGTAACTTATGCCTTCAAATTGTGCTTCCCAACATGGTTCTAAAGCATTCTTGACTATTGCTTGTAGGCAACGGTCAATTAAGGTGGGAATGCCTAGAGGACGCTTTTTGCCTTTGGATTTGGGAATGTAGACCCTTTTGGCTGGTAGTGGTTTCCAAGGGATAAATTTTGTCAGGGAATCCACCAGTATTCCTCTTCCCGTGGGGTTCAATGCTACCAGTCCGTCAACACCGGGAGTTCTTTTTCCCTGGTTGAGTTGTGTACACCTCCTTACTGCCAGGAGAGTATTACTGTAAGACTTCATTAGAAGTCTTTGTAGATTTCGGAGTGTCTTCCAACGTTTCTCACGAGTAGCCTTGAATATTCGCCGTCTTAAGTTCTTAACTACACGGTTAACTTTTTGCCAATCTATCGATTGCCAATGAGTATAGTTCTTATCAGTTACGTTTACGCCTGTTAAGGTCATATCTAACTTTTCCTAATAAGTTCAGTTCTCAAACATTGAATTTCCACAGATTCACCAGTCTTCTGTCAGCACCCTTTTGGGTTGGGTATTTCAGGTTGATTACCTGCCCTATCCGTCGAGTTATACCTGTTTTGGCTTTCCTCTGGGGTTTCCCCCTGTCCGGCATTCGCTACTGAAGACCTCCCTCACCCGCATCGGGATTGATAGTCCTCTTGCAATTTCTCTACTTTGAACGTGGAAACTAGCTCAAAGACCGATTCGGGGTTATCCTGTTCCGCACGGGATGGAGATTCAACCAACTTAGGACTCTATCTTTACTCCGGGGTTAGGTGTCCGCGAATGATGCTGGTCATGACATCATTCCTCTGACCCAATCTTCCGTAGTCAGTCACTTTCAAAAGTCAGATGTCACGAAGCATGAGATAGATTTGCTGTTCGCTGTCCATATTGGTTTTGCCCTAGCCTCCCATATGACATGTGACTATCTACTTGGGTTCGGCATTTCCTCTCGCTGTGCGACTCCTGAATTACTTCGGAAGCCGTGAGAGAATGGACACAGGCATTTGGACACTTACCTGGGGAGTTCTTCTGGAATCTCCCACTCTCCCGTGCGACTTTCAGGTCGCACTGACGAAATCATCTGCGTATCGAATTAGATTTAATGCATGTTTGTTGGCGTTTTTGCTGCCTTTCATAGTTAATGCATATTGTTTAATTCGTTCTTCCATACCTTGGAGGGCTATATTAGCCAATAAAGGGGAAATGACTCCACCCTGTGGGGTACCCTCTTCTGTTGGGAAGAATGTATTGTTATCCATTACTCCAACTTTGAGCCAGGACTTAATTAAACGTCTTAGTGATGGATAAGTATTCAGTTTTGTCAGTAATGCATTATGGTTGATTTTGTCGAAACATTTGGATATGTCGGCATCTAATACCCATTTGGGTTTTTTATTAATGCTCACATATATTGCTCCGATTGCGTCATGACATGAGCGTCCTGGTCTGAACCCAAATGAATTAGGTTCAAATTTTGCTTCCCATTCAGGTTCTAATGCCTGCTTGACAAGTGCCTGTAATGCACGGTCGTATATGGTTGGGATACCCAGAGGCCGTTTCTGGGACCGACCGGGTTTAGGTATCCAAACTCGGCGGGTAGGTAATGCCTTTTTAGAGATTTTTAGGCTGGCTATTAGGGCGAAGCGTTGTTTTGGATTGAGAGATTTCACTCCTTCTATTCCGGCAGCCTTTTTGCCTTTATTTTCTTGGGTTACCCTCCGTACCGCAATCATTTTGGCAGTCCAGGACTTCATCAGAGTCTTTTGCAGTTTACGTACCGCGCGAACATCACCACGCTCTGAGGCTCGAAATATTCGTTGTCTTGATGCAATAGCGAGTGGGGGAAACCCCCAAGACCGCGCTGCATCGCTTTTGTAACTTAAATAAAGTCTTTTCTAGCTTGCGCCAATTTACCTTATTCCATTCCGACTTAGGGGCGAACCCTTTAGCTTTAGACATATTTATTACTACTTACAACTATTTCTTTTCCCATAACGTGAGTCTGTCGGCGTATCCCGGGCATTACCCCAGGCATTTGCAAATGAGCTCAATCCTTCTCCGACATGGCTTGCGGCTAACTACCTACTCAGCAATCGACCTTTACTGAGAGCACATATCGGGGTTACTTCGTTCCTGATAACCATTCTTTGGACTTTTAGGGCGATACTATTCATCGAGAATATTGAGGGAATCCTTAAAGCCAGAACAAACTTTAATCTCTATTCCATTGATTTTTATCTCTGGTGTTTCAGCTTTTTCACCAGTTGTACCTTACGATGATTCAAACGTATCTTCCTGATGTACCCATGAATCCTTTAC
>NZ_JAAHIE010000060.1:0-23699 GCF_010671945.1 Moorena sp. SIO4E2 | reverse complement strand
AGGTTAGCAGGTGGAGGTTTTACCAATTACTAATGACTAACGACAAAAAACAACAGACCATTTTAAAAGTGATTAACTGGACTTGATATAACACATCTATTTAATTGAGGGGTATAACCCGTCATGCTAACTATTCAATAGTATGCTCTACTCAAGAATGTGGATCAAGAGGCACACATTTTTGTTGTTGTGCTTTAATCTTTCGCTGAACTCTAACTGGTACTCCCTTCACTGCTTTGCCATAGAGGCGTTGAAACTCCCGTTCAAAATGGGCAGCAACCATAGGGCTATGAATAACTAACAAGGTCTCATCGTTCCTAGTATTTGCTGCTTTTGACCAGTTGTGAGAGCCTGTAATCACTGTCTTTCCATCGAGAATGGCAAATTTGTGATGTAAGACATCTCCTTCTGGCAACTGAGGCACACCGACGGTAGCAATCGGTTGACGCCAAGGACGGTTACCACTCTCATATTGACACTTGTGAGCAACAGCTACTCCCATCATGTCCAAACCCTCACTGTAATAGCGAAAGGCAAAACTTGGCTCAATTAGCGCTTTGAGCTGAACACCCTGTTGATGGGATTCCTCTAAAACATTGGTTAGCCGTTGCTCGGAAAAGACAAACAAAGCTATGTGAATGGTTTCCCTAGCCTGAGGAAGGATTTGAGCGATCAGACCATTGCTACTCTGATTCCAAGGTTTAGTAGTGGAGGTTGGGGAGAATTGTATAGCGATAGTTGTATCCCCCCCAGTTGTATCCCCCCCAGTTGTATCCCCCAGATTTGTATCCCCCAGTGTGACCTGCTCTACTGGTCGCGATGGCTTCTTGAGACCAAACTTACTGTCTGGTTTACCGCCAGCACCATCTCCCCACATCAGGTTAAATTCCTGGGTGAATTGCTTAGCTAACTCTACACTGTCAATCTTGAGTAGATTGTTGGCATTGCCACGACTCTCTCGAAACTGAAAGTCACCATGTAGATCACTAAGAGTGAAGTTGGCTGAGGTAATAATAGAAACTTTGTTATCAATAACTATAAACTTATGATGCATTAAGCCACTGCCCCGAGAACCATCCGCTGTGTCATCAATCATAGGTACACCACGATTTCCTAAGATGATTAAAGCGTCTCCTTCTGAAATTTCCGTTGCACTGAGCTGACCATCTCCGTCACGGTCGATCAATATTAGGGACTCATTGTAGCGTGAGCGTTCTCTTTGGCGGAGTTTTGCCACTGACTCAGCGGTCAGTTGACTTACCGGAAGGCTGTAGTTATTGTCTAAAATGACTCTGACCTTGACACCAGCTTGCTGACGTTCTACTAAAGCTTGGGCAATTCTGGGCATACGCAACTCCTGAACCGCCACATCTACTGTGGACTTTGCTGATGCGATCGCATCCACAATCACTTGCTCCAAGTTATCTCCCTCCCGAGTTACTCCCCGGTAAGGATCTGTGTATTGGGCTGACCTACTATGATTAAAGTAAGCCTGAACCCAAGGGTCTTGGGGCAAAGGGGGTTCAAGAGACACCTGTGGCTGAGCTTGTTGACAGCCACACAAAATCAATAGTATCAGCAAAAGATAATACAAATTCCAGTAAATGCACGCTGGTTGGGAACTCAAGGCATCAAAAAACCCGATTGGATAGCTGATTTCCCCATGCTAACAGCACAATATTCAAATAGATGCAGTTGTTGAATTAACATAAAATACCAGGGGATATCAGTTGCCATCTTGTTCAACTCTCCCCCTAATTGCCTTTTTTTTATGGAATGGCTTACACCGAAGCCTAATTAGCGGGTTAGGGACTTTAACCCGAACTAGTGTCTTATGCCAAGACGAAAGAAAACATTCCCGTGTGGCCACAAGGGGTATGGTAAAACATGCCACCGATGTGATCAAAAAAACCGAGCACGGGAAGAGAAAAAACAGCAAAAACGGCAGTGGGAGTCTAGTTTTGAAGATGATCCCATTGACTTAAAAAACCTTCCTACCCATGTGGTGGTCAAAGCCCGTGGGATAATCGCTGGTTTGGAAAATCACCAGGATTACAGAGAATTTGGTGGCAAGCGGCTGCGCCACAACCGCTGGATCATCAGTATTCCTGTAACGCGCAACTACCGAATGATTTGTCACGACCAGGGTAGCTTATTGGTTCCTCACGCGGTTTTGTCCCACGAGGACTATAATGTTGGTAAACCAGGTGGTTAGTTATTAGTCATTACTTATTAGTTTTCAGTTATTAGTCATCAGTTGGAGAGAGACCTGGAAAGGTTATATGCTTAAGATAGAGATAGCTGGTTGCCTGAAAACCCATGCAAATTTATCTGGACTATAGCGCCAACACACCACCACGCCCAGAAGTCATTAAAACTATGCAAGATGTGCTTACCCAGCAGTGGGGTAATCCTTCTAGCTTACACCAGTGGGGTCAGCGAGCGGCCATTGTACTGGAACGAGCTAGAATACAGGTAGCTAGGTTAATCAATGCACCAGCGGAATCGATTACATTTACCTCTGGCGGTACTGAAGCGGATAATTTGGCAGTGATGGGGGTTGCCCAAGGCTACAAAAAACCCCAGCATATCATTATTTCTAGTGTAGAGCATTCTGCGATCGCTCAACCAGTGGCCATGTTGGAGCAGTGGGGTTGGCAAGTGACCAGGCTACCAGTGGATTCTCTGGGACGGGTCAATCCCAGTGATTTAAAAGCTGCCCTACAGGCAAATACGGTTTTAGTCTCCGTCATCTACGGTCAAAGTGAAGTAGGTACACTCCAACCTATTGATCAACTAGGACAAATTGCTCGTGAACAGGGTGTGCTGTTTCATACCGATGCAGTTCAAGTAGCCGGACGGCTATCTATCGATGTTCAACGACTACCGGTGGATTTGCTGTCGATTTCCAGTCACAAAATTTATGGTCCGATGGGAGCAGGGGCACTGTATATCCGCCCTGGTGTAGAGTTAGTGCCCCTGATCTCCGGTGGTGGACAAGAATCCCGATTGCGGTCTGGAACCCAGGCGTTGCCAGTAATTGCTGGGTTTGGAATCGCGGCAGAACTAGCAGCAGCGCAAATGCTAACAGAGACACCTCGGTTAATTCGATTACGCGATCGCATGTTTGACCAACTCGCTGATACTCCCTATCTCATTGCCACTGGTTCTAGAGACTATCGCTTACCCCATCACGTTAGTTTCTGTTTGACTTCCCCTACTGGGGGGGTGACTGGCCAAACTATAGTGCGCCAGTTTAATCAGGCTGGTATTGGTATTAGTGCAGGTTCAGCTTGCCACAGTGGTAAACTGAGTCCAAGTCCGATATTGTTAGCAATGGGTTACAACGAGCCAGCTGCTTTGGCTGGAATTCGGTTGACCCTGGGGCGAGATACCACAGAAGCTGATGTAGATTGGACGGTGATGGTACTCAAGCAAATTTGGGAACGACTGATGCCACAACCAGAATTATCTAAGGTCTAACTTTGCTCAAAAAAGGCTCAATTGCTCCTATGGGTAGGGTGGATTGGCGCTCGATTAATGTGGCGAGACATTAGTTTTCCTTTTTCTTTTAAGCCATTAATATTAGAGTTTTTGATTAACACACAGACAGACTCATGAATGAACTTCCTTTGAGCTTAGAAGATGCGATCGCTCAAGCTAAACAAGCGACCAAAGCCGCCCTAGATGACGGTCAAACCAGGGTACAAGTGGAGTTGGTCTTTCCAGAAATTGCCCTCCAAGCCCAGTCAATTGCCCAGGAATTTATTCCTATCTTTGAGCAGTATGGCCCCGGACTGAAAATCTTCTTTCCTGATACCGGTGCTTCAGCCCTTGCCCTTCGTGACTGGGGAGAGGTACCGTTTAAAATTACTGATGTTGGTACCAGTCGCTCCCCAGCAGAAACTAGAATTGAAGATGATGACCAGGTTTTCTTGCTAGTGGGCCCGTCTGCCGTGGAAGTAGCCCAAGTGGAAAAGATTTGCAATTTGGCGGGGGATCGCCCCTGTGTGATCCTAAATCCTCAACTGGAAGATGTCTCTATTGTAGGGATTGGCTATGCCGCACGTCAGTTACGCGCTCGCTTTCTGAAAACCCTAGAGTCTTGTTATTATCTGCTACCCTTTCCAGGGGGTGCTCTATGGCGTTGTTATCCTTCTATGTGGCAAGTATGGCTAGAAATAGATGATGAGTATCAGTTGGTGACTGAAGAACCTAGCAAACCGACAGCAGAGGCTCTTGATCAAATTATACTTAAGGCAAGTCTAGTTAACACGACTAGCCCAGAAGATGCTCAAAATATACCATCTGCCCAAAAAAAACAGTCGTTATTCTCAGGTATCCAGAAATTCTTAAATGCTCTGAGTCGTTGAACTCACAGTTGAGCTCAGGTCAGAAAAACGTTATCAAAAATCTACCTAGCGAGGCAAAAAAACCTCGTCTGTATAGAGCGGCGCGTGTTAAGCTACGTCTTGGCTAGTTAGTTGGATGAATGGCGGACAGGAACTTTGATACTTTGTTATCGTCTGTTGTTATCGTCTATAATGAATATAGTAGGGTAATCAAATTAAGAGCTAACCGCCACCTACTAGCTAAAATAGATAAAATTTTTTGGTATTTTTCCGGCGCGGAGGGGCATCTCGTGTCGTCAATAAAGCTTGCCGAGTATCCGTTACCGTTGGGTGGAGTTGGCAAGAAGCCTACACTGAAATCGTTCGCGGAGCGGCTGTGTAAGAGCAGAGTCAGTGTAGGATTATGTCACAACTATCATAGAGGGAAGCGGCGAACTTGCCAAGGCAAAAGGTGAAAAATGTGCGCGTAATGTGGAATTAATGCTTTCCGAATGTCTAACAACCTAGATGCTCAGCCACCAGCAGTAATCAAAGACGAATTTAACCTAGATAACTTCCTAGAAGATATACCTGATATAGAGGAAGTGGAAAAACCAACTACTGATATCATCCCATACCAGACCGATGATGCTGGAGAACCGAAAGTTGGCATGGAAGAACTAAATAGCTTAGCTGATATATTTGAAGGTCAGACCCCTGATTTGGATCAAACCTGGCAAGAAGAAGAAATTATCGCTCCAGATAACCAGCAGTTGTCTAGCCAATCAGACAATTCTATCACTACAGACGAACCACAGGATTTATCTGACCTGATTAAAGAACTTGATGAGTTGGACATTCCGGAGGCAGCAGAATCTACCGAGGAAGATTTACTCAGTTTGTTCGATGAGGAATTTCCAGAAGAAGCAGCCTTTGAGTTACTACAGTCAAGGGAGTCAACTCGAAAGGATAGTCAACCTAACCTTACTCCAAGCCTGACAGATAAAGACCTTGAAGAATTACTTTCTTTTGGGAGTAGTGAGGGGAGCCTAACTCAAAAAACTAACCCAGCGGACGAATTAAGTAGTTTATTTGATGATACCTTTTTTGAAGAAAATAGCTCAAGCTCGGAAAGTACTCCTCCCACCAAATTAGATAGTTATGGGATGGGCAAACAGCAGCCTATCCCACCAAGCACCCCACACCCGGACCCCACCCACACCGACCTGAATGAAGATTTAAATCTGGTCAATGACTTGGAGCTGATTCCAAATCACCCCCCTGCAAACCATGAACAGCCAGCAATTAATTCCCCATCAACCACAGGGTCTCCAAAGCCCACCTCGACTTCAGCTCGACCCAGTGAGGCGTCTACACCCACTCGTAGTCCAACTGTCAAAGGAAAAAATAGAAAATCCCATCCCATAAAATCAAACAAATTACCAGATTCATCACCAAAACCATTACCAACAACCCAAGATCAATGGCAGCAATTAGAGCAGCTGTTGGCAGAAGCTACCGCACATTACCAAAACGTTGATTTTGACAGTATAAAACCTCTGGATGTGACCTTACCCACTGCTGAGGTGGTATCAGAGCAGAAAAGAATATTTGATGAACTAGAACTCCTATTAAATGAAACTAGTAGCCCTGAACCTAACCACTCCCTAGACCAAGAAACCCCGAAAACCAATCAGGCGGATTCAGTAGAGGATGACTTTAAAGACCTCGAGGACTTGCTACAGCAGGCAAATCAAAGCATCTCTGCTATTCCAGGAGGGATGAATCAGGAGCTGTCTCGCCAAACAAGGCGTCCGAGGTCTAAGCTATTTGAACAAACCATGCGGGTACCGGTTAAACAACTGGACACCCTGAGCAATTTAGTGGGAGAACTGGTGGTTGGTCGCAATACCTTAGAGCAAGATCAAGAACGGCTGCGGCAATTCTTAGATAATTTATCCCATCAGGTATCGAGCCTCAACGATGTGGGTTTGAAAATGCGGGATTTGTATGAGCGAACCCTGCTGGAAAATTCCCTATTGTCTAGTAGTAAGATTTACCGAACTACAAGTATCCAAGAACGGGAACAAGGAAACCAGAATTCCTCGACCTTAGAAGAGTATCACCCCCTGGAAATGGACCGCTTTACAGGCTTCCATTTGCTATCCCAAGAGATCATTGAGCTGATTGTCCGGGTTAAGGAGTCGGCGTCTGACATTGAGTTTTTGGTGGATGAAACCGACCAAGTAACTCGTACCCTCAGACAGGTAACCAATCAACTCCAAGAAGGACTGACGCGATCGCGTATGGTGCCCTTTGCCCAAGCAGCAGACCGAATGCCCCGTGCAGTCAGGGAAATTTCCTTGCAGGAAGGCAAGGAAGCCGAGCTACACGTTGAGGGGCGGGAAACCTTGATTGATAAAATGATCTTGGAACACCTCTATGATCCTATGACCCACCTGGTCAACAATGCCATTACCCATGGAATTGAGCTACCAGAGGAACGGCTGGCTGCAGGGAAGCCTAGGGCGGGTAAAATCACCCTCGGGGCATTCTACCAGGGAAATCAGACGGTGATTTCCATCTCGGATAATGGGGGGGGCATTGATCCAGATCGAATTAGAGCTAAAGCCCTTGAAAAGAATCTCATTTCCCCAACTGAGGCAAAAACCCTGAGCGACTTGGAGTTGTTCAATTTTATCTTCCACCCTGGGTTCACCACTGCTGAGAAAGTGACTGACACCAAAGGTCGAGGGGTAGGCATGGATGTGGTGCGCACCTGCTTAAGTGAAATTCGGGGAACCATTACTATCGACTCTACTCTCGGGGAAGGAACCACCTTTACCATTCGCTTACCCCTGACCCTGAGTATTTGTAAAGCCCTCTGCTGTGTAAGCGATCGCGCCAGAATTGCTTTTCCCATGGATGGGGTCGAAGACATGCAGGATGTCTCCCCTGACTGCATTCAGACCAATTCTCAAGGTCAAGCCTTTCTTCAATGGCGGGACAGCCAGATCCCATTCAAACCCCTCTCAGAATTGCTGACCTACCATAGCCAACTCAGCCGGGCGAGCGTCTATGGCAGCCAAAGGGAAGACAACCTGATTTCTGTGGTGGTACTGCGCAGTACAGGTAACATGCTCGCCGTAGAGGTTGATCAGGTATTGGGGGAGCAAGAAATTGTTATTAAGCAAATCGAAGGCCCTGCACCCAAGCCAGTAGGCATTACCGGGGCGACCGTCTTAGGGGATGGTCGAGTAATGCCCATTGCTGACGTCCTAGAACTGATTGACCTTGCTATGGGTCGGATTCGTAAAGATGGTGGTGTTGCGATCTGGCAAAGGATGGAAACTCCGACTGCCAGCGGAGCCGAGGTCAATCTCATCAAATCTGATCCCATGGTGTTGATTGTGGATGATTCAATCACAGTCCGAGAACTGCTTTCTATGACCTTCAGTAAAGCTGGTTATCGGGTAGAACAAGCCCGTGATGGTCAAGAAGCCTGGGATAAACTCCGGTCTGGTTTGCCTTGCGAGATCGTATTCTGTGACATTGAAATGCCCAGAATGGATGGTTTAGAACTGCTATCTCGCCTTCAAAAAGACCCAGATTTGTGTGAAATACCCCTGGCCATGCTCACCTCTCGTGGTGCTGATCGACACCGGAAAGTAGCTGCTGATCTCGGTGCTAGAGGCTATTTTACCAAACCCTATCTAGAAGACGTGTTACTAGATGCTGCCCAACGAATCAGGCAAGGGGAAGTGTTGTTAGCTGGAAGTAATCAGCAATGACTAATGCCAGCTACCCGTTGGCATTAGTCATTGCTCAGCAATTCTCATTTTGGGAAATAGGTGTTCAAATTGTGGAAATGCCGATAGTGTATTAATATCATCTAGATCACTCAAGAGAGTTGAAGCGAGCCAAAGCACCAGAGTTGTTTAACACAATAGTCAGTTCTTTTCGCTCCTGTCTGAAATCTCTGCAAGACTTGCCCACGGGCAAAAACACTCGCTATGGAATGGAAGATGCCGGTTTAAGTGCCTTTGGTGTGTTCTTGACCCACACCCCATCATTTCTAGCTTACCAGCGCCAGATGGAAAAAAGCAAAGGGTGCAGCAACGCCCAAAGCCTGTTTGGAGTGCATCACATGCCTCTCGACAACCAAATTCGAAGTTTACTCCACCAAGTCTTACCTGAGTGTGTGTCACCAGTGTTTGAGTAAATTGTGCAAATGCTGGAAAACGAGGGGCATTTGAGGAAGTTTCCAGGATTTGCTGACACGCTGTTGATGCCACTTGATGGCAAGGAATATTTCAGCTGTGAGAAAATCCACTGTGCCCAATGTTCAACCGGAAAGAGCAAGTCAGGAAAAACGAACTCATAATATGCTATGGGAACCGATGTCACAATCAAGGTATCCAATGGTCATTGGCTTCAATAAACCCACTAAAACCGCCGCAACCAGTCCATTATCCTTACCACTAAAGCCCGCCGGAGATAGTCAACAGCAATAGCCGCAAATGCTCGAACATTTTGAGAAGCTGTCAGACCCAATAGGTAAACAAGGGCTGCTTCATCCATTTATCAGTATTATCACGATTTCACTATTAGCTACCATGGTCGGTGCGAGGGGATGGGAAGATATTGAAACCTATGGAATCAGCCATTACCATTGGTTGTCTACCTTTTTACCATTGCCCAATGGAATTCCCTCGGCAGATACCTACAGGCGAGTGTTTGAACAAATATCCCCCAGTGTGTTTGATGATAGCTTCCAGAGCTGGTTAACTAGTTTAGTGACAGATAATGGGGCACAGGTGATTCCGATTGATGGCAAACAAATCAAGGGTTCCTATGATCTAACCCTCGCACAATCAGCTTTGCATGTGGTTAGTGCGATCGCGAGTGAGCATCGGTTATTTCTAGGGCTTGTTAAAGTGGACGATAAAAGCAATGAGATTACAGCCATCAAGCGCCTTACTAGAATTATTGGATATCTCTGGATGCATAATTACCATTGATGCCATGGGAACTCAGTATGAAATAACCCATGATATCCGTGCTTTGGGTGGAGATTATGTTTTGGCGCTCAAAAAAAATCATCCCACTAAGTTTCACGCAGGTGAAGCAATGGGAAAGAAGCTGCTGTTGCTAATCAGGCAAGAGGATATTGAGTATAGCTATGATATTAGGGTAGAATCAGCACACAATCGTACTGAAAAGCGCGATTGTGTGGGCGGTAACTCTTGCCTCGTTAGACCAAGATTTATATAAGCAGTCCCACTGGTCTGGATTACAGACTATTGTGATGGTTATTCGCACCCGCGATCTGTGGAACAAGACTACTCGTGAGGTGATGTTTTACCTGACTTCTCTACCACCCCATGCTCAAAAGTTAGGCAAAGCTATCCGAAAACACTGGTCCATTGAAAATCAACTTCATTGGGTATTAGATGTGACTTTTGGGGAGGATGGGAGCCGAATTGGTACAGGGCATACCCCACAGAATATGGCTTTACTCAAGCGCGCAAGGGTCTCAATTTACTCAATCTTGAAACAAGCTATAAACGTAGCACTCGTCAATTAGCGTTGCGAGCCAGCATGGATACAAGGTATATGCTGAAGGTTTTGAAAGCTTCGATTCCCTTACAGTCGTGCCTTATCCGAGTCATAATTTTTCGCCGCTGTACCCTGTGTCACCCTCCCAGCAGAAAAATACTTTTGCAAGAGGTCTACTCTAAGTTAGGATGTTTTGAGAGATAAATGCTAGAGAATCTTTCTCTGATGAAAATTGTTGAAGTTTTCCTAGCATTTTATGTTTATTCCAACGGTTGTAAATATCAAAAAAATATCACAGATGCTCACCGCTTTCCTTTCTGGTACATGGCTTGGTTTTTCTTTACTAGTAGCAATTGGAGGACAAAATGCTTTCATATTAAAACAGGGCTTAAAGCAGGAGCATGTTTTTATCATTTGTTTAATTTGTGCTTTATCAGATGCTATTTTGATAGCTTTTGGTGTTTCTGAATTTCATGTAATCATAGAAGAAATACCTTGGATAGAAGAGATTGCCAGAGATTTTGGAGCCATCTTCCTTACAGGCTATGGTATACGTAGTTTCTGGTTAGCTGCTAAATCATCTGATTCTTTAATTCCATCTACTGACGATTCAACATCTCTTGCCATTGCTATTACAACTTGCCTTGCTTTCACATGGCTTAACCCTCATGTGTACTTAGATACAGTTGTGCTTGTGGGATCAATATCCACCCATTATTCTACTGCAAGAATTCAATTTGCACTGGGAGCTATATCGGCATCGTTCATATTCTTTTTCACCTTGGGTTATGGGTCAAGGATGCTGTCACCAATTTTCAGCAATCCAAGATCATGGAAAATTTTAGACATAGTAATCGGAGCTATTATGTTTATGATTGCAATAAGTTTGTTTTTGTGAGGAATAAGCTTACAGCGCTTGGCAATTCAGTTAGGTACAAAGTTCTGGATTTTTAGGGAGCAGGGAGCAGGGATTTCGGAGCATTAAAACAATTCTGTGTAGCTGATAGTTATGCAAACCGCCGTATCGATCTTCAGTTGTTTTTATCCGACTTATTCAGCAGACCTTACTCAGGTAATTAATTGGGGAGCATGTCACTTATGCAGCAACATTAGTACTAAATCTCTAGCCCCTTCATGGGTTTAAGCTTGCTCTGATGATACATAGTTTATTTCTTCTGCAACTTGGACCTGCTCCCATTAATTCTGTGTAGGTGCTTACTACAAACGTATTAATGAGCGTGCACGGGCAAAACGTGGATCTTCAAGGCGAAATCCATCAGGGTTTGTTCCACGTTCCAATGCTAAGTAGTAGGTAAATAGTTGCAATGGCACAAGGCAAGTTATAGAGCAGAAGGGTTCTGGAACTTTAGGTACAGCAACCCAACTGGTTGCGTCAGTTTGCAGTGATTCCGCCGTTCCGTCGCTGATGACCAAGGAGGCAGCACCAATTTCTTGGATGAGTCCCACTAGCTCGATAACGCGCCCCTGTGCCGCCCCTGCTGGCGCAATCAAAACGAAGAGATCTTCTGCTTCAGCGCATTGAAATGGTCCATGCAGAATTGTCTCGATTGACATACCCTCAGCTTGCAAGTAGGAAGTTTCCTTAATTTTTAGTGCGATCTCATGAGCCGTGACAGCATTCGGACCACCACCAACTAACCAAATACGCCGTCGATTAACGTATTCGTGGGCAAGTAGTGCTATCTCATTCTCTGTTTCCAGTGCTGTGAGTAGTGCCTCAGGGAGTTCATGGTGCAGGAAGTTTTTCGTTAGAAAACTTGCCCCAGTGCGATGATAGCCGATACGTTCCGCAAGAGCAGATAGGACTGAAATCGCACCAATGTAACTGACAGTATGAGCTGATGACTTATCTTGTGCAACAGTAGTAAGGGTAATGTCGGTTTGCACAGCCTCATTAGCTCCACCCTCACCTGTAATAAACACTGTGTAACAACCTGCTTCACGGGCATGTTTGAGCGACTCAACTGTATAGAGTTTATTCCCACGATGACTAATACCAATGACGCAATCCCTTGGTGTAATGCGAAGTCCATAAAGCGCAAAGTCAAATGAGTGAACTGCCTGTGTGAACAGCTCTCCTCCATACAAACGCATTAGGTGTTCACCCACCTGAGCAGCATAATGTGAAGTGCCAATCCCAACTGTAAATAGCCGCTCGCAAGAGGCTATACGGGCAGCACACTCATCAATTAATCTTTCATTGCACCTAGCAGCATGGGCAAATGCTTGAGGTTGCTCAAGAATTGCCTCATATATATGAAAGGGATGTTTCACTCTTTGTTCAGTAGACATATTAATAGTTGTCCTCTCTATCGTGCAAGTTTTGCATTAATACAACTGGGCTTCGTTGCATAAAGAGTATGAGTTGAGTGGGATAATCTGTAGATAGAAAAATAAAACTCCCCCCAGCCATGATAGAAGCAACGGCCAAGACCCAATATAAGATTAGGAATTGGAGTGAGTACAACGCAACCCTCAAAAACCGAGGAAGTCTGACAATGGGAAAAACATGGTAAAACAGAAAGGACTATTCTGTTTGATATGGTGTCCAAATTAAAGAGGTCGCTTCAACTCTCGCGACCCAATCACTGCTGTAAAAATTAATAGTGGTTGTATTCCTATATTCAAATCATACTAAGGTTGAGTTTCTATGTGTTTATGCAGAACTTTGAAAGATCTTTACCAAAGAAGCTTAGACAACAATTATACCCCGGTTGTTTCAGATAAGTATATGGCAGCGTACAATAACTATATAAAACCACCGAAACTTAGAGGGCATATTGTTGATCTAACTCATACATTAGGACCACAAACGCCCGTATTCCCAGGGGATAAACCTATGAGACTAGAGATAGCATCAACATATAGTGAGAATGGCTATCAAGATTATGAATTACATCTGAATGAGCATACTGGAACGCACTTAGACGCTCCCATTCATTTTATCAAAGATGGCATTGCTGTGCACGAGATTCCAGTTCATTGTCTGTGTGGACCCTTGGTGGTGTTAGATATTCGAGACCGTGTGCTACATAATCATGATGCTACAGTGATTCCGGACGATATCTTGCGTTGGGAAAAGAAGTATGGAAAGATCCCTAGCAATGCCATCATTATTATGAATAGTGGCTGGGGAAAGTACTTCGGAGATAATAATGCTTTTGTAAACATGGATAAACAAGGAATTCCTCATTTCCCTGGTTGGAGTAAAACGGCTGTAGAGTTTCTGTTGGAAGCAAGATCTGTGCTTGGCATCGGTGTTGATACTCTTAGCCTTGATCAAGGGGCTTCGGAGGATTTCCCAGTTCATAATACTTGGTTGTCGAATGGGCTTTGGGGATTAGAAAATGTGGCTAACCTTGACAACATTCCCCCTTCAGGAGCATTCCTTTTTGTTGGGGCATCTAAAGTTTATGGTGGAACTGGAAGCCCAGTGCGCTTAATAGCAGTCATTTGACAATCTCCGTCCTAAAAGAACGGGGATTCTTGGCTCTACTACTCGTCGTGGCTCTTTCAAACCGGAGTCAGAAAAAGTAGAGGACAAATTTCCCCAAGCGTTTATATCATAGATCTAGGTTTCGGTGTGCCGGAGACGAAACCTTAGAAGATTGGAGCCTTAATAAAAAAGTTTTAACCAAAGGTGCGCTTTCCGTCGGCGAATTTAATTCGACGACTGTAAGCGCACCTTTATACTTTTTTATCTAAGTTTTTCATAGACGTTGTAGTCGTTAGACCAAATTACGGAATACGTATCTCATACATATTTTTTACGTTGTCTATTTATGATTAGATAGTACCTATCTGACAAAAAGTTTATTGCTTATGCTTTTATTCTATCACATAATCATGAAAAGCCGTCCTAGAAGGACGGGGCTAATGACCCAAACTTTTTGGTAACAGTTCCACTTTTATGACGTGAGTGCCCCTCTCACGTTCAGACAACTACAGGACTAAGCCGCTTCAGAATACCACCCAGAATATCTTGTGCTCGCAGTGACACAAGGCTGATCGAACCGGCATCCCCCAAACCATGTGAAGACTCACATAACCCATTCAAGTATATATCTGGTAAAGAAACTCCTTCTTTCATGGCAATACGGTAGTCCCGCTCCACCTTGAGATAATCGTCTGTCCAAACAAAATTATCTGCTACATCACGGAGTAGTTTTGGCAATCCTTCCTGGCCATTACGACCGATATCTAAGAACCCAGTTGCCAATATCATTAAATCACACGGGAGTTCATCTATATTGCCCTTATAAAGCTGTCGGATAAGGATAGATTTTTTTCCATTCGGGTTGATCTCGTCAACCACACAATTGCGATAAATCTTCAAACGTTCGCGATGGTTTATTTTGTCCTCATACCGTATTAAATACAAGGCATCAAGAATATCCTTATCTACTGAGGAGTAGTTAGTACGGCGAAGCTGTTTATCCAACTCTGCTCTCATTTGAGGTGGTAGCCCATGGTAGTAATCTACAAACTCAGGAAAGTATACTTCATCACTGAAACAGCTAGTATCCTTGAGGCAATATGAAAAAGAACGATGAACCGAATAGATCTGCTGATAGCCTTTGTTAATTAGATCCAAGATAATCTCCACAGCACTCTGTGAAGCTCCAAGCACAACAATAGGTGAGTCTTTATCATATTTTTTAATATGATGGAGGTAATTAACAAAATGAATAACGTTTGGACTATTTACTCCCTTGATTTTAGGAATATTAAGATTCCTACCCGTTCCCACTACTAAACACCGAGTTAAGAAGTTAGTACCTTGGTTATTTGTAAGTCGCCATAGGTATTGACCACTTATATAAGCGAGTTCAATTTTGGTCACAGAACTTCCATACACCACGTTCTGAAATTGACTTCCTGCCCAGACAATATAATCGTAGTAATCTTGTCTAAGGGGATGCGTAACTCCAAGGTTAAGGAAATCGAACAACCGACCACTCTGATGGAGATAATTGACAAAAGTATACTTGCTTCTAGGGTTGACTGGAGTAACCAAATCCCTCAAAGGGTTGTTTTGGATATTACTACCATTTAGTAACATTCCCTCATGCCAAGATACTTGTGTATTACGCTCTATAAAGAGCACTTTGCCTGGATAATTGCCTTCCTCCATAGCAATGGCAAGAGCAATATTAGATGGCCCAAAGCCGACTCCAATAACATCGTATATTATCTCTTCACCAGCAATTTTGGAAGTTCGTGTTGTATATGACAACATGGTACCAATTCCTCCCAATTATAGTTAGATAATTCAAACTTATCACGAATAGATTGTGTATACTTAGGGCAAAAAGGGTCAAGTCCCATTACTAGTAAAACAGGTACGAAGGGAAGTAAAGAATGATTGCCATGTTGGAGGGATTCTCGTAAAAAATCAATAATATTCAGAGCGCGTTGGGCTAAAATACTTGACGAATAATCCTTGAGATCTAGAGGCTTCGACAAGATAGAGATTATTTTCTCTATAGTCTTATTATTCTTGTAGTCATCTCCATTTTCCATACTAGTTAATTTAGCATTGAAAACTTCTACAATATCATTAATTTTTCGGGCAATTTCAGATACTGTCTTTTCAAAGGCTATAAGGGAAAAGTTTGCTTCTTGAAATTCAGGGCCATGCAACGCAAGGAACAAGCGAATAATATCTGCCTCGTAATCCTTCACCAAATCTCGTGCCCAAATGAGATTACCTTTACTGGTTGAGAATTTAGAAGAGCCAAGATAATAAAATTGGTTAGTGATAAATCCACGTGGCAAAGGCCAATCGAACCCACATTTTTGTGCGGCTATCCCTAAGGCGAAATGGACGAAAACATAAAAATAAGAATTATCGAAACCAAGAAACTGGACATATTCATCTTTGTTACTTAGTTGACCTGCTGATTTTTTGAGAAAGTAAATGTGACCAGGATACATCTCTGCCCAAACATTTAGTTTCTGATCAGAAAGAGCAAAATCTATACTAATCCCCCGATTCATTTTATAGGATAGTGGAAAAGGGGTCATAGGTTGATCTAGAAGAGAAGAAATGAGGTGCTTTAGCGCGGGGCGGTGTGTTTCCATCCCAAGCAAATATTGTTCTAGCTCAGAACGGAATTCCTCAAGTTTGAGGACAAGCCTTGGTTCCTTCAAAATCTCTAAGCCAGGATATTGCACTTCAAGAAGATCAATTGCAGAGTTAGGATGTCCACAGGATTCACAAATACCACTACATGTATAACTCAAGCAATTGGGACAGAAACCAGAGATAAATGATTCGATCGGGTAAGTATCCGTCTTCTTATCATAGAAGACCTGCATTTCAGCTACTTCAACAAGGCCAGATGAGTATAACCGTTCAAAGAAAGCCTGAACAAATTCGCGATAGCTCGCATCCTGATTCCCAAAGTGATCGATAGCAATATCATAACTTGAGAGTGAATCACGGATTTCAGTACGAGACTGGTTGATCAAAGATGTAACCTCTATTCCCAATCGCCTAGCTGTCGTATCCACATAGGATTGGTTGTCATCAGTGCTGACAACATAGTGCGCTTGCTGTCCATGTTGTCTGATATACCGTTTGAAGATATCTGCAGCTAGATACGGACCAGACAGGTGGCCAACATGTAGATCCCCATTGGGAGTAGGTGGTGGTGCAATAATAAGAATCATTTCTGAGATAGGTCTCCTTGCTGGGAATTTATAGCATTAGTCTGATTATCTATATAGGTTTTAATTTGTTCTCGCGCCTCTGGCGAGTCCCAGAAGATGGTAATAAAAGTTAGTGGATCCTGATTTGACAGGTTCTGAAACCTATGGGTTTGTTCTCTGGGAATGAAAACAACATCCCCAGCTTCAAGATCTTCTTCTTCTGCCTCAATGTACATCCTTCCCTTCCCTGCCAATACGATAAAAGTTTCTAGCTCATCATGCTTATGGGGGGTTGTACACTCACCGGGTCGCACAGAAGCAATTGCGGATCCCCAGTAGAGAGGGTTAGATAAATCCTGGGAAGGATAAAGTCGCCGTAAATCGCAACCATATTCATACTTACTTAAGGCTTCGATCTTACGTTGAATATACATAAGCTATCTGACTCCTTTAAAAAAAAACTTGTTAGTGACTTCTGTACAAAACGGATTATCATAAACCGACAAGATGTAATGCTTCCTGTGCAAAAGCTTGGCTACACTTTGCGAGGTTTCCATTTCCTCCTGTGATTGTTATATAATTCCCTTTTCGCTCTACAAATGGCTTACCATTACTCGTAAGTGAAAGGGCACATGGCTTGACTGACAAAAGTTTGTGGGATCCACCCATAAATTCCTCTATATACAGCAATGCTTCCTGTAAATAACTGTACTCAGTATATCCCCCTTGGAACCACCATATCAACTTATCTATGCTAGCTAACTCTTCATAATGTAATTCTGTAAATCCGAACTTTGAGATAGCTGTATTCTCTAATTTTTGATACTGGAAAAAGCCGTAGGCATTCTGAAAGACATTTTGCTTTGGGGATGAATCGATAAAGCAAAAGCTACCTTCTTCTACATCTAATGGAGCAGTGGTGTAAATAAGAACTTTTCCTACAATGGTGATTTTACCTTGTTTGAAAGCTTCTTCCGAAAACGCTCCCCGGGTGTCAATAACAATGTCTGTGCTAGCGCTTTGACCAGTTAATGGAATAAGCTGATATACCTCTCTATCCTGTGTAACAGAGGTTACTGCCGTTGGATAAATATTTATGCCACGCCTTATTGAACGCCTATTCATGGCTTTAATATATCTCTTTGGGTCAAGGAAGCCTCCTTCTATATCTTCAGCATTGAAGAGTGGTCGTACCCTTGCTGAATGTTGCTCATCAATAGGCTGAAGGCTGGCATACAACAAGGCATCTTGGTTATCTTTACGATTATAATATACAGGAAGGTCGTAGAAGACTTTCATTTCTACTTCCTTTTCCAAAGCTCTAATTTCCTGAAGATTACGGATTGCCAGATCTTCCCAGTAGTGGTCATCATGATAAGTTCTAACAAGCCTTGAATCATCCTCATGGCTTGAGAAATAGCGACCTGCTGTACCATAGTTTGCGCCATATCCCACAACACTAGAATGATCTTTTGAAATCTCGTCTAAAATAGCAGATCCTAGCAAGCCATTCCCAATAACCGCAAAGTTAAAATGCATATCATCTATCCATATATTGCCCTAAAAATTAGCCTCCATGAATACAAATCTTGATTTACCAACTATGAGTTAAGCGGCTATGAGCTTTTGCCCGAGCACTTAAACTAAGAATGCGAAGCAGACCTTCTGAGTCAAGATGGCTAAAACTTCCAATGTTCTCCATAGAAGTTGTTTCTTTTGTATAAATACTGTGTGGTACATCTTCAGCAGAGACAAATGTTACATGTCCTTTGTAAATATCTACTGTAATCGTACCTGTAGCTAAATTTGTTACGGGCTCAATAGCTCGAAAACCCATTTGCGAAGGGAGGTCAAAACCTAAACCATAGTAAATGTTTTCTCCAAGTTGTGAAGCCATCTGATCGAACATCTTTTGGGATGCTCGATCAAGAATTAGTTGGAGGAGAAATCTGTAACATTTGCTAAGAATATCTATACCAGGCTGTTCATAAACTCCTCTAGATTTTAGCCCTACAATTCGATTCTCAACAACGTGAACTCCAATTCCAACCCCGTTTCGACCTCCTATTTGATTAGCCAACTTAAACCCATCAAGTAAAGACACTTGATTTTCGTTAATTGCGACTGGCCTTCCTTGCTCAAAACGAACAACAAACCTTTCAACCTTATCAGGTGCATTTTTTGGATAAACTCCCATAGTAGGAGTAACAAAATCTGAAGGTGTCTTTAAGTCTTCAAGCTTACCTCCTTCATAGGTGATACCCAATAAATTTGCGTCTGTTGAGTACGGAGTATCTTTAGTTGCTCGAATTGGAAGCCCATGAGCCTGGCAGAAGTCAATCATTTCGGCACGACCTTGAAATTTATCCAAATAGATCGGATCGCGCCAAGGAGCATATAACTTCACTTCTGGATTGAGCATGTGAGCCATAACTTGGAAACGAATTTGATCATTGCCACGCCCTGTAGATCCATGGGCAAGAATTGAGAGTTTATGTTGAGTCATTGCTTCAAGGATACCCTTAACAATGATGTGGCGTGCAATTCCTGTTATATTCCAATATCCACCTTCATAAAAGGCTTGAGCTTGAATGAGTTTCAGCCCTGCTTCAGCAAAGTGGTCTTGTAAATGAAGGAAATGATGGCTATATGCACCGGATTTTCTTATGCGATCTCCAATATGAGAAATATCTTTCTCATCTGGTTGGCCAAGATCGGCTGTAAAACAAATAGCTTTCACTCCTCTATCAGTAAGCCAACGAGTAATCGTACAACTATCGAGCCCACCTGATACAGCAAAGGCAATTGGTTCTCCAATTTCAGCAATTTCCAGTACTGTATTAATATCTTTCATTTTAGTTTTTTATTCCTGTTTTTACTTCCTTTATAAGAGGATGCAATTAATCCAATTTCTCAGAGGATCATTGGAAAGCCAAAGTTATTACCTTAAACTAATCAAGCTATCTCTAGGATATGTCTCTATAGCCCCTATGATCAGGCCATACTAAAAAAATAGTAAAGTAACATTTATGACTTTCCAAATAGTTTATTACAAAGGTATTTATGCAGATAATTTGATTTTAGGAAACAATCATATTTGATTCCTATCAGTTAATTACCACAATCTGCTCATTGCTTTAACTATTATCTCACAACCTTGGCGGAGGTCATGGATATCAATAGTTAATGGCGGTAACAATTTTATAACACTACTGTTCCTTCCGCAGACCTCAACAACTAAACCATTTTCAAAGCAAAGCTGTGAAACTCTTTTAGATACTTCAGGACTACTGTGACTTGACATATCAATTCCCCAAATCATACCAGCTCCACGCACTTCAACTCCTTCAAACTTTTCTAAAATTTCAGATTGCATAAAATTGGATAGAAAAGATTCTTTTTCTCTTAACTTAATTTCTAAACTCTTTCCTCCCCAATAGTGGTCGAAAGCGGCACTTGCCCCAACAAAAGCGAGCTGGTTTCCTCTAAATGTTCCATTGTGTTCGCCAGGCTCCCAAATATCGATATCCCTCCTCATTAGGACTACTGATAACGGTAAACCATACCCACTTAAGGATTTAGAGAGCGTAACAATATCTGGTGTAATATTAGCTCTTTCAAAGGAAAAGAAATAGCCTGTGCGACCACAACCTGCTTGTATATCATCGCAAATCAGCAGAATATCATGTCGCTCACACAAACTCTTCAAGCTCTCTAGCCAATCAATAGAAGCTACATAGACACCTCCCTCTGCCTGAACTGTTTCAACAATTATTGCTGCTGGCAGTTCAATGCCTGAAGAAGGATCTGTTAAGATTCGATCTATATAGCCAAGGGAATCAAAATTCCCATATGGACTACTTTCATAAGGAATAAATGTAACATTAGTCAAAGGCAAGCCAGCTGCTTTCCTAAATTTTTGATTCCCTGTCACAGCAAGGCTTCCTAAAGATACACCATGAAAGCCTCCCATGAAGGAGAAAATACCTTCCCGACCTGTAACTTTTCGAGCTAACTTAAGAGCCGCTTCAATGGCGTTAGTTCCTGTTGGACCAGGAAATTGGATCTTGTAGTCCAACTCCCTTACATTCAGAATATTTGAAAACTTATGGAGAAATTCTTTTTTTGCACTAGAATACATATCTAGGCCATGGATAAGACCATCCTGGGATATATATTGAGATATTTTATCCTTAATAAAAGGATTGTTATGCCCATAATTAAGAGTTCCTGCACCTGCGAAGAAATCAATTAATTCTTCTCCAGACTCAAGATAAAGTTTTGAGCCCTTAGAGCGACTAAAAACAGCAGGGAAACTTCTACAGTACGATCTAACGTTAGACTCGTAACGATTAAATATTTCATCAATAGGATGATCAGGGCTTAAATAGTCCGTTAATATTGATTTTCTCTCTGGATCTTGAATTGCTTTCTGTGAATTCATGGCTAATTATATCCGTAATAGTAGTATTGGATACAGAAATTTTAGGTCTACATTCATATCATAAAACTAAATTAGTTTCTAGATTCTTTTAATTTACAAAAATTAAAGGTTTAATTTATAAAAATGAATTTTATTGATTTAGCAAACTTAGAGACTGTTTGAAAAGTATGGATTATCACCTCAAAGATGATCACCTCAAAGTGGTCTAGATTACCTAGACTTATCCATCAAAGTCCCTATTTTTCACTTGGCTCTAAGAGTGAATCAGCGTAACCTTTCAGACTTTTCAAACAGCTTCTTACAGTTAACCAATTAGCTAGTCTGGATTAGCAACTTAAAACTAATCATCCCCTAGAAGGCTTGCTAATAAAGCCTGTTGAATATGCATTCGGTTTTCTGCTTCTTGCCAAACTCGAGATCTAGAGCCTTCAATAACCTCTTCCGTAATTTCCTCCCCTCGCCGAGCTGGTAAGCAGTGCATCACAATAGTTTCTGACCCTACATTGCTCAATAATTCATCATTTACTTGATAAGGCTCAAATAATGGAAGACGCATGTCTCCAGAGTCGTCTTGACCCATACTAGCCCACATATCTGTATAGATGATCTGTGCATCTTGTATTGCTAATTTGGGATCGTGGAGAAGCTGCACTTCAGTTCGGCCTTGAGCAATTGCCTTAGCTTTCTCTAGAACTGTAAGATTTGGTTGATACTCTTGAGGCGTAGCAACTCTAACATTCATGCCTACTAGGGCACAGGCAAGCAAAAGTGAATGGGAGATATTGTTGCCATCGCCTAAGTAAGTTAGTGTGAGATCAGAAAAAGACCCGAAGCATTCTTGAATTGTGAGGAGATCAGCCAGTACTTGACAAGGGTGTTCAAAATCACTCAAAGCATTAATAACTGGAATGTTGGCATAGCGGGCGTACTCTTCTAAGTGCTCCTGGCCAAATGTACGAATTGCTAGCACGTCAAGGTACTTGCTCAAAACTCTTGCCATATCTGATAAAGGTTCTCCTCGAGACTCTTGGGTTAGTGCAGGATTAAGATCTAGAACCTTCCCTCCAAGTCGAGACATTGCTGCCCAGAAACTAACCCGAGTTCGCGTAGAAGGCTTGTAAAACAACAAGCCCAAAAGTTTATTCGATTGAATGTTAACTTGACCACTTTTCATTTTCCTTGCTAGATCTAAAAGCTGAAGAATTTCTTCAGCTTTTAGATCTGACAGACTAAGTAAGTCTCGCCCTTTTAAAAAACCTATTTCCATTATTATCGCTTTCCGTTCACTGAATTGAATTTTTGCAGTATTTGACCTTTATGATTATATAGCTTCTAGCAAAATTAAAAACTATTTTTTGATCACGGTAACAGGGAAAGACTTCCAGGCCATTAATTACCATTAAAAGATCTTTTGGAGTCGTCTTGATGATTGAGGTTAAGCGCAGCATAGTAACTACGCTGCTGGTCGTCCATGCCAAAGGAAATAACTACTGCCTTTTGAGTAACGGTGATCACATACTTTTAAGTATTGTTACTGTAGGTTTTGGTGAACTGATCACTAATACTCATAATTTGCTGATTGTAGTTTAAATAACTACATAGTTTGCTATGCCATGGATATCCTCCACTAATTCGAGATAAATTTGACTAGCCGATATGCTTGTCTGCTGTGCATTAGGAATATTGAGGGATTACAGTGTATCCCACTTTACTGTTGATTACATCGACTTAGTGATTTCGTAGTTGTATTAACTCTTAGAGAAGAATATCACATAATTATGCACAGTATTATGCACAGTTAATAAAAGTTATCAATAATCTTAATTAAAAATAAAGGCCATAAAAATTGATCAAAAATGTGATATTTAAGCCATTACGCAGGTTTGTCAGACCAGTAGATATAGGAGTTTTAAATGATTCGTGAAATATAGGCACTGGTTCCGTTAAGCGGGTGGTTGAAAGTCTTGCTATATCTGAATTAGGAGGGATAATAGGTAAGATTTGACCTGTCACGACTTAGAGGTGAGCAATGGAGTTATTATCCCAAAATTGTCCGTTGTGTGGTAGTCCACAAGTTAAACCCCACGACCGCTATGAGACCCAAAACGGCACAGGAACCATCTACCATTGCTTTGAGTGCGATACGTACTGAGCGTGAGACCTTCGCCACCCCCATAGCAGGACTGCGCACCCCCTTAAGTCGCATGATCGAGATTCTCAAAGCCAGAAGTGAAGGGATGGGTCTCAATGCTGACGGGGTGACAAACAGCCTTAAAAGCCTTACTGGGTGTGGGGTGACCGGGTGCAAGGGTGTCGGGTTTAGATCAGGAGCTTGAAACGTTGGTAGGGACGCTTGAATCAGGTTGGGGACGGAATGAAATTGCACCGGGTAACTCGAAATTCCCTTCTATTTTCCCCACACCCCACACCCTACACCCCACACCCCGTTTACTTTTTAGCCTTTTTGTCACCCCCTCAGCTATAATACAGTAGTCAGTTTGGTTAGGGCAGCTTCTCAAAAAGGACAAATGATTCATAATGCCAGTGTGCAGAATATTGAAACAGCCTCGCAATTAAACCCTTAAAAATAGGGATAAATCGGTATTTAATACCACAAAATGGACATTGACATTTACTTAGCGCTAGAGTATAATTGAAGTGTAGAATCCAGCTCTAACGATGCCAAGAAA